>DASRHX010000885.1:0-14960 GCA_035650295.1 Bryobacteraceae bacterium
AAAGTGGCTCGATACATTGGCCCGGTTTGCCGCCTGTGCAGGCGCGAGGGCATGAAACTCTTCCTCAAAGGGGAGCGCTGCTATAGCGAAAAGTGCGCCATTGAAAAGCGCAATTTTATCCCCGGTCAACACGGCAAAGACCGTAAACAGAAAATCGTCGGCTACGGCCTGCAGTTGCGCGAAAAACAAAAAACGCGCCGCGTGTACGGCATGCTCGAAACCCAATTCCACCTCACGTTTGAGAAGGCCACCAAGATGGAAGGCATCACGGGCCACAACCTGCTCTTCCTTCTCGAGCGCCGCTTGGATAACGTGATTTTCCGCATGGGCTTCGGCACCTCGCGGCCCCAAAGCCGCCAGATCGTTCGCCATGGCCACATCGCCGTCAATGGCCGCAAGGTCAACATCCCATCCTTCGTCGTCAAACCCGGCGACGTCATCGAAGTACGTGAAAAGAGCAAAACCAACGCGGCCATTATGTCGGCCCGCGACGCCACGGCCCATCAACCCAGCCCAAACTGGCTGGAAGTGGACCGCGATGCATTAAAGGCGAAGGTAATCGGTCATCCCAAACGTGAAGAGCTGGTCCAGATCCAGATCAACGATCAGATGATCGTCGAGTTGTACTCGAAGTAACCTCGGCCCGCGGACTCCCCCCGCCGCGGGATGCCTAGAGCGGGAAACCCCATAATTAAGGAGAAAAGCATGTTCAAGGGTTTTCAGAAGCCGAAGCGGCTGGTGGCTAACACCGAGACGCTCAACGAGCGTTACGGCATGTTCTGGGCCCAGCCCTTCGAACGTGGCTTCGGTACTACCATCGGCAGCAGTTTGCGCCGCGTGTTGCTCAGCTCCATCGAAGGCGCGGCCATCACGGCCGTGCGTATCGAGGGCGTGTCGCACGAATTCAGTCCCATTCCCGGCGTAGTCGAAGACGCCACCGACATCATCCTCAACCTGAAACAGGTCCCCTTCAAAATGGAAGGCGAGGGCGTGCGGACGGCCCGCATCAAAGTGGATGGCGCCGGTGAAGTCCTCAGCGGCCAGATCGAAGTGGAAGGCGACGTCGAAGTTCTCGACCGTCACCTCCACATCGCTACCGTCAGCGAAGGCGGCAAGCTGAGCATCGAAATGCGGCTCAAATCGGGCCGCGGCTATGTCTCGGCCGACCGCAACTTCGACGACGATCTTCCGGTCGACTTCATTCCCATCGATTCGGTCCACTCCCCCGTGCGTAAAGTGAACTTCGCCGTCGAAGCCGCCCGCCTCGGCCAGATGACCGACTACGACAAGCTCACCATCGAAGTGTGGACCAACGGCGCCATCGCGCCTCAGGACTCCATCGGCCAGGCCGCTAAGCTGCTCAAGGACCACATGAGCATCTTCATCAATTTCGAGGAAGTAGCCGAAGTCGCCGAAGAGCCCGCCGAGCGCGCGATCAATCAGATGAACGAAGTGCTGAACCGCTCCGTCGAAGAGCTCGAACTCAGCGTCCGTTCCTACAACTGCCTCAAGAACGCCAACATTCAGACCATTGGCGACCTCGTCCAGAAGTCCGAAGCGGAGATGCTCCGCACCAAGAACTTCGGCCGCAAGTCGCTCAATGAGATCAAGGAAATCCTGCAAGGCCTCGGCCTCAGCTTCGGTATGCGCTTCGATTCGCAAGGCCGCCTGATTTCGCCCACCGGCCAACCGGTCGCTCTGGGTGATGAGCCCGCTGAACCGATGGAAGCAGGCGAGTAGTCCACCGGAGAGAATTACCGCAATGCGTCATAAAAGAGCTGGAAACAAACTCAGCCGTCCCATCGGCCATCGCCGGGCACTCTTGCGTAACCTGGCCACCTCAATCATCGAGCACGATTTTGCCATCACCACGGTGCCCAAGGCGAAGGCCGTCAAGCCCATCGTCGAGAAGATGATCACCCTCGGCAAAGACGGTTCCCTCGCGGCGCGCCGCCGCGCCGCTGCCTTCCTGCAAACCCCCGATTCGGTGAAGAAGGTCTTCGATAAGCTTGGCGCCAAATTCGCCCAGCGTAGCGGAGGCTACACCCGCATCACCCGCCTCGGGCCTCGCAAAGGCGACGGTGCGGAGCTGTGCAAGATCGAGCTGATCGGCACCGAGCTCGTCAAACGTGCCGCCGACCGCGCCAAGCGCCGTGAGGATCGCCTTAAGGCGATGCGCGAAGGTCGTGAAGACGGTGCGCCGGCGGAAGAGTAACTCCATACCGAACCGCAACCGTAAGGGAGCGGAAAATCAATAGGTTCCAGCCCGAATCCCGACAGCGGGGTTCGGGCTCTTTGCTTTAAGTTGAGCGTGTTGCACGCATATAATTAGCCGCTGTTTGTAAAAATACTTGACACTGGAACAGGCAGGTTATATGCTTGTTGTAGGTGGAGCCACCAAAACCTTTACCGAGGTACAAAACCATGACACTCGTGAAATATAGAAATCTTTGGGATGAGTTGGAAGACTTCCCACGCAGTCTGGGCCTCTTCCAGGAACCCTTCAACCGATCTTTGACGGAGACTAGCAATCGCCCATGGGCGCCGGCTGTTGACGTCGTCGAATCCGAGAACGATCTGACCTTCGCTGTTGATCTTCCAGGCATGAAGCAGGAGGACATCGAGGTGCATCTCGAGAACCGTACGCTCACAATCAAGGGTCAGCGTCAGTTCGAGAATGAGGAGCAAAAGAAGGGCTACCATCGCATTGAGCGATCCTACGGCTCGTTCAGCCGTGCCTTCACTCTGCCGGACACTGTTGACAGCGAACATGTGGATGCTTCCTACAAGGACGGGGTGCTGACAATTAAGGCGGCCAAACGCGAAGCGGCCAAGCCCCGCTCGGTCAAAGTCGCGGTAAATGGATAAACTAACGGCCGTCATTGACGGTCCAAAGGCGGGGCGGGTTGCGAAACCCGCCCCCTTTTTCGTTCGCCGGAACCCTGAACCCCGGCGGGTCGTATGACATCATAGTAAGTAGATGAAGGTCCCCGAATCATGAATGCGATCAAGACAACTCTCCTCCTTGGTACCCTCAGCGGCCTTTTGCTGCTCGCCGGTCAAGCCATCGGCGGCCAACAGGGCCTCGTGATGGCCTTCGGCTTGTCGGTCGTCATGAATTTCGCCAGCTACTTTTTCTCGGACAAGATCGCGCTGGCAATGTATTCCGCGCAGCCCGTATCGCGCTCGGCCAACACGCAGGTCTACGCCCGCATCGGGCCAATGACCGAGGAGCTAACCCGACGCATGGGTCTGCCTATGCCCAAACTGTGGCTGATTCCCGATCCGTCGCCCAACGCCTTCGCCACCGGTCGAAATCCCACGCACGCCTCGGTCGCCGTTACCGAAGGTATCCTCCAAGTCATGAATGACCGCGAACTCGAAGGTGTCATCGCCCACGAACTCGGCCACGTCATGAACCGTGACATTCTCATTAGTTCCCTGGCCGCCACTCTCGGCTCGGCTATCACCATGATCGCCCGCATGGCCTTTTTCTTCGGTGGCAGCCGGCGTGACGACGACGAACATTCCAGCCCCATCGCTGGTTTAGCCATGTTGATCGTCGCCCCTATTGCCGCGATGCTCATTCAGATGGCCATCTCGCGTACGCGCGAGTTCTCCGCCGACGCTGCTGCAGCCAAATACACCGGCTCCCCCGACGGCCTCATCAATGGACTGCGTAAACTCGAATCGTTCTCTAAACGCATCCCTATGGACGCCTCTCCCGCCACCGCGCACATGTTCATCATCAAGCCATTCCTCGGCGGTGCGCTCTCCAGCCTCTTCTCAACCCACCCGCCCACCGAAAAGCGGATCGCTGCTCTTGAGTCTCTGCGCGGCGAGCCGACCTGGGCTCACGGCCTCGCAAATTGAGTTGATCTCAACAATCGCTTATACCACAACATAAATTTACCCACAAAACTAAATTTATCTACGCCTCGTTATCCCTCTTGATTTTGCCGCTTCTATAGCATAACTTTAGTTTCTAAGCTAAATTTATGAACCCATTAGATGCCTCCGCGTCAGCCAACATCCGCAACCCCTTCCGGCCGGGCGCTGGTCACATGCCGCCCTACCTTGCCGGTCGGGACGACGAAGCCCGTGACTTCCAAAAGCTGCTCGACCAGGAAACCATTCTCGACAACCTGGTCCTCACCGGTCTCCGCGGTATTGGCAAGACAGTTCTGCTGGACACATTGAAACCTGTGGCAATTGAATCGGGCTGGCTCTGGGCTGGGACGGACATGTCAGAATCCACCAGCGTTACCGAGGACAACATCGCCACTCGGCTTCTCACCGATCTCTCCGTCGTCACCAGCTCCCTGGTCATTGAAGCCGCTCCGGCTCGTTCGATCGGCTTCTCCGGTCCCGGCCAGGCACCGCAGCCAGAGCAGACATTCAACTTTCCAATGCTGAATTGGATCTATGAGACGACCCCGGGCTTGGTCTCCGACAAACTCAAGGCCGTTCTGGAGTCCGTTTGGCCATACGTCGAAGCCGCCGGCAAGCGCGGAATCGTGTTCGCCTACGATGAAGCGCAAAACCTCGCCGACCATGCGGCAAAGCAGCAATACCCACTCTCACTTCTGCTCGACGTCTTTCAGTCGCTCCAACGAAAGGGCATTCGAATGATGCTTGCGCTCGCGGGGCTGCCCACTCTGTTCCCCAAACTCGTCGAGGCTCGCACCTTCGCCGAGCGCATGTTTCACACGATCTTCTTAACCCCTCTCACCGAGTCTGAGACCGCCGACGCCATCAAGAAGCCAATTGAAGCCGATCCCGATTGCCCCTTGAAGGTTGGCGCCGGGTCCATCAAGTACATTTGGAACATCACTCGCGGCTATCCCTACTTCGTCCAGTACGTTTGCCGGGAATCTTTCGACGTGTTGGTCCAGGCAATTCGCGGTGGCCAGCCGCTTCGCAGCATTCCCATGCGTGAGATCCTCCGCAAGCTCGATTCAGACTTCTTCGCCGGACGTTGGGCGCGTGCAACTGACCGTCAACAAGACCTTCTCGAAATCATTGCCACGCTGCCGAATAGTGATTCCGAATTCTCTGTCCTGGAGATCGTCGGAAGCAAATCCAACAAGGAATTGGCCAAACCCTTCAGTGGCAGCCACGTGAATCAAATGCTGGCGTTGCTTTCCGAGGCGGGGCTCATCTACAAAAACCGCCACGGTAAGTATTCTTTTGCCGTGCCATTGCTCGGGGACTTCATCAGGCGGCAATCTGAACCGCCCGAGCAGCCTTCACGCCTCATGATGCCGCCGCTTAGCCCCGTTACGTTACAACAGTAAGGATGCAATCCATTCGGGTGAGTCGCAAAGCGGTCGCCCGGCTCGCCACCGGTCACCCGTGGATCTTCGCGAGTGACCTCATCGATAAGAAAAATGCCACCGGCGGTGCATCCGTCGCGGTCAATGACCCCTCCGGCCGCTCGCTCGGCGTGGCCCACTATTCCGATTCCTCCCTCATCAGCCTCCGCATGCTCGACCGTGGCCGCCCCGCTGTCGACGCCGCCTTCTACCGCAAACGCATCGAAGCCGCCGCCGCCATGCGAGCCCGCCGTGTGCGCGACACCGGCGCATACCGCCTCGTCCACGCCGAGGCAGATCTCCTCCCCGGACTCGTCATCGACCGCTACGGCGACTGCTTCGTCCTTCAATCGCTCACGCAAGGCATGAACGCCGCACAGCCCTGGATTGTCGAAGCACTGGTTGATCTTTTCTCTCCGCGTGCCATCGTCGCCCGCAACGATGCCGCTGTCCGCGACAAGGAGAACCTCCCCCGCACCGTCGAAGTCGTCCACGGGGATGCTCCCGAATTTGTCGAGTTCTCTCTGAACGGCATGCGCTGGCGCACCGATCTCCTTCACGGCCAAAAGACAGGCGTTTTCCTCGATCAGCGGGAAAACTACCAGGCGGTCCGAAATTATGCCCACGGCCGCGCGCTGGATTGCTTCACCTGCACCGGCGGCTTCGCCCTCCACCTCGCCTCCGTCTGCGAAAGCGTCGATGCCGTCGACAGTTCAGAAGAAGCGCTCAAATCCGCCGAGTGGAACAAACAGGCCAATTCGATCTCCAACGTCAGCTTCCGCGAGGCCGATATGTTCGACCTCCTCGCCGCCTACTCCTCCTCGCGGCGCACCTACGACACCGTCGTTCTCGACCCGCCTGCACTTGCCAAATCCCGCTCCGCCACCGAGGCCGCCGCCCGCGCCTACCTTGAGCTGAACACCCGCGCCCTCCGTCTCCTCACGCCGCGCGGAGTCCTGGTTTCCTGCTCCTGTTCGCATCACATGCACGAGGCCGCGCTCCTCTCGGTCATCGCCGAAGCCTCGCTCGAAACCAATCGTTCGCTTCGCGTCCTGGAACGCCGCACCCAGTCCCTCGACCACCCCATCCTCCTCACTGTCCCCGAAACCAGCTATCTCAAATGCCTCATTTTTGAGGTCCTCTGAATCTCCTTCGCCACACGCTCTTCCTTGCGGGACTTCCATGGTTGCGGTATCGTGTCTCAATGGCCAAACGGCTTCGTCGCCATGGCCATCGCGAAATGCCTGATTCTCCAGCATTTCTCGACCCGAGGAGGAACTCATAACCGGTATGTCTTCACTGACGCAAGTTGCTGTACCCGCGCTTTTACTGCAAGCCGCTGCAAGTGATGAGGGTCAAACCTACCTTTCTATCGTGCTAGTGATCAGCGTCCTTTCTCTGTTGGTCGCTGCTGGCTTTGCCCGCTATGTGCTGGCCCAGGACACGGGGACCGCGGATATGCAAAAAGTTTCCAACGCCATCAAGGAAGGCGCCGAAGCGTTTCTCAAGCGGCAAAACACTACCATTATTGGGCTGACCGTAGTTCTGGCCGTGCTCATCTTTATCGGTTACAAGGTTGGAAAGCCCGACGATCCGAACATCGCTCTCCGCATGACGTTCTCCTTCGTCATCGGCGCCATCTGTTCGGTCGCTGCCGGCTTTAGCGGGATGTGGGTGTCCATCCGCGCCAACATCCGCACCGCCTCGGCTGCCCGCCGCGACATCAATCAAGCGCTTCAGGTAGCTCTGCGCGGAGGCGCGGTCACCGGCCTCAGTGTCGTCGCTCTCTCCCTGCTCGGCGTCGGCGTCCTCTTCTATGTGTTCGGCGGTCTCGAAGATCCTCAGCACGTTCCGCATCAGATCGTCGCCTTCGGCTTCGGCGCCAGCTTCGTCGCGCTGTTCGCTCAATTGGGCGGCGGCATCTACACCAAGGCGGCCGACGTCGGAGCCGACCTCGTCGGCAAGGTCGAAGCCGGCATCCCCGAAGACGACCCCCGTAACCCTGCCGTCATCGCCGACCTCGTTGGCGACAACGTGGGCGACTGCGCAGGCCGTGGCGCCGATCTGTTCGAATCCACTGCCGCAGAAAATATCGGCGCCATGATTCTCGGTGTCGCACTCTACCCCGTGTTTGGCATTCAGGGCATCATGTTCCCGCTACTTGCCCGCGCCTTCGGGCTGATCGCCTCCATCATCGGAATCCTGTCGGTGAAGGTGAAGGGCGACGAAGACCCGATGAATGCGCTCAACCGGGGTTACTACGTCACGACGGTCTTGGCCATCGGCGGCTTTTACTTTGCCGTGCACCTTCTCCTGCAAGGTAACCTGTACCTCTTTGCCGCCGGCGTCGTCGGCCTCATCACGGCCTTCCTGTTCGTCTACATCACGCAGTACTACACCGAATACAGATACAGGCCCGTGCAGGACATCGCCAAGAGTTGTACCACCGGGCCTGCCACCACGATCATCACCGGCTTCGCCGTCGGCCTCGAGTGTACTGCACTTCCCGTGCTCGTCATCTCTGGTGCGATTCTCAGCAGCTACTACCTCGGCATTAACGCCGGGTTGAACGTCGGCGAGCAGGCCGCCGGCCTTTATGGCACCGCTATCGCCACCATGGGCATGCTTGCCACCTGCGCCTATATCCTCGCCATGGATACCTTCGGCCCCATCACCGACAACGCCGGCGGTATCGTCGAAATGTCCAAGCAGCCGGAAGAGGTTCGCAAACGCACGGACCGCCTTGACTCGGTTGGCAACACGACCAAAGCGCTCACCAAAGGCTATGCCATCGGCTCTGCCGCCCTCGCCGCCTTCCTGTTGTTCTCGGCCTATATCGACGAAGTGAAACTCCTGCTGGGCCGGGCGCCCGATGCGCCGTTCCCCATCGATATCGGCCATGTGCCAGTCTTTACCGGCGCTCTCATCGGAGCCATGCTCGTATTCCTCTTTAGCTCACTCGCCATCCGCGCTGTTGGCCGCGCCGCTGAAACAATCATCGAAGAGGTGCGCCGCCAGTTCCGCGCCGATCCGGGCATCATGAAGGGAACTTCCAATCCGGATTACGCCGCCTGCGTCGACATCGTCGCCAAAAGTGCTCTCAAAGCGATGGTCGTGCCTGGCATCTTGCCCATCGCCGTACCCGTCCTCGTCGGCATCACCTTCCGCCTCTTCGCACGCCCAGGCGACCTGTACCCGGTAGGCGCAGTCTCGGTCGCCGCGCTGCTCATGGTCGGCACCATCTCCGGTATCCTCCTCGCGCTGCTCATGAACAACGGCGGCGGCGCCTGGGACAACGCCAAGAAGTTCATTGAAACTGGCGCCTATGGCGGCAAAGGCTCCGACGCGCATAAGGCCAGCGTCGTTGGCGACACCGTCGGTGATCCCTTCAAAGACACCGCCGGACCCTCGCTCCACGTGCTCATCAAACTGCTCAGCACCATCACACTGGTTGCCGCGCCGTTGTTTATCTAAAATACGTGTAGTGCTCCTACGCGTAGTCTTGTTCCTGCTTGTCCTGGGCATGCCGTTGCTGCACGCTCAGGACAAGAGGCAGAAGCTTTCCTCCAGCCAACTGCGCGACCGCGCCGCTAACCGTATCGCCACGGGTGATCCCAACCTCGCTCTCGCCGATCTCAACCAAGCTCTTCAAATCGATCCCGACGACGCTCAAGCATGGAAAATGCGCGCCGACGTGAACCTCGCGCTCGGCGACGCGAAACAAGCCGCCATGGACTTCACCCGCTGCCTCGAATTGAAGCTCGAACATGCGAGCGTCTATACCGGCCGCGCCAACGCCTGGCGTGCGCAAAAACAGAACGACAAAGCGCTCGCCGATTACGCGGCGGCCATCAAGCTCCGCCTCGACGATCCCGAACCCTATCGCCAGCGCGCCGATCTCTACCTCTCCATGGAGCGCAATCAGGACGCAATCGACGACCTCGATCGTGTCCTTCAGTTCCTCCCAGACGACGCATCAAGCTACCTCAAACGCGCCAAAGCCTATGGCAACGCCGGCCGCTTCGATCGTGCCGTCGCCGATCTCGATAACGTGCTTCAGCGCGAACCCAAAAATGCCGGTGCTCTCGCCCTGCGAGCTGCCGCACGGGCCCGCCGCGGCCAACACAAGGAGGCAATCGCCGACTTCGACGTCGCCATTCAAGCGGATCCCAGCAACGCCAGACTTTTTCTTGCCCGCGGCGACAGCTATGTGGCGATTGGCGATGCCGCGCGCGCCCTCGAGGACCGCAATCGCGCTGTCCAGCTTCAACCCACATTCGCCGAGGCCTATCTCGCCCGCGGTGGATCGCACCACTCCCTCGGCCAGCACGAACAGGGTCTCGCTGATCGCGGCAAAGCGCTTGAGCTAAATCCGAAATTCACCGTCGCCTGGAAGGCTCGTGGCAATGCCTATTTCCTGCTCGATCGCTTCGAAGACGCGATCAAAGATCTGGAGCAAGCCGCGCGCCTCGATCCCACCGATCCCGAAACGGCCAGCCTGCTGCAGTTGGCCAAGTACCGCCTGGAGCAGTCGAAGGCTCCTCCGCCCGAGGTCCCAAAGCTGGTCGTAGTGGCCGAGTCCGCACTCACGGCATCGAGTCTCACTGAGCTTCCGGCGAAAGAGGTGTCCGCGCCGCCAGATGCCTCTCAGTCCTCACCCGTGCCGGTGTCCGAACCCGCCCCAACACCCGCGCCCGTCGCAACGAAACCAACGCCCCAGCCACCGCCCGCACTGGTGCCTCCACCCGTCATCACCACGCGCACGATTCCCGCGCCCGTCCCTTCGCCAATGCCCGCCCTGCGGCCGGAAGCGCACAACGCTCGCGCCCGTGCCGCCATCGAAGCGGACAACCTCGAGTTGGCCCTCGCGCATTTCAACGCCGCCCTCGCCGCACGCCCCGCTTACACACTCGCCTTGAACGGCCGTGGCTTCGTCTATATGAAGCTGCGCAAGCCTCTCCCCGCTATTGAAGATTTCACCGCCGCCATCAAACTCGATCCCAACTACGCCAACGCCTACCGCAATCGAGCCGCCGCCCGTAAGCTGATCGGTGATGTCGAAGGCGCCGCCGCCGACCTTGCGATGGAGCATAAGCTGCTGAGCGGGCGATGAAGCTCATCCTTTCCGCTCTCGTCTTGGCCGCCCTCTGCCCGGCCCACGAGATCGAAACCGCCGGCTCCGCGCGCATGGAGTTCTCCGTCGAAAATGGCCCTCACGCCAACCCTCGTCTACCACGCCATCTGCTTCGCCGAAAAGATTAGTTGTACCAGCGCTGCCTTTCAACAACTCTGGAAACAAAAGCTGGCCTGGAGCGCCGTCGACGAACGTCTGATGCAGGCCTTTCGAAAGGCAATCGATTTCAGCGGAGCGCCAGTGAAGGGAACGTATCCATTCCTTCCCAACTACCCCGCTTTCTATGGCGACGAACGGCGTAACCTCCAGCGGCCAGACCACGCCTTCCCCTATACTGACAGTTCAAATGCGCTTCACCCTGGCATTATTGGCGGCTCCAGCCCTCTTCGGTCAATCCATGACCTTTGAGGAGTACCAGCCGAAGTCGAGCTTGGTCGTCCCCGAGCACCCGGTTACACGCGCCAAGTTCCCGTTCATCGACGTTCACGGGCACCCGCGCGGCATGATGACGCCGGAGAAGTTCGATCAATTCGTGAAAGAACTGGACACCCTGAATATGCGCGGAATGGTGAATCTCGACGGGCGCTGGGGCGACAAACTGAAGCAAACCGTCGACTTGATCCGCTCCAAGTATCCCGGCCGTTTCGTCGTCTTCGCCAATCTTGATTTCACGAACATCGATTCGCACGACTGGACCAAAAAGGCAGTGAGGCAGCTCGAAGACGACGTTAAAAACGGCGCTTCGGGTCTGAAAATCTATAAGAATCTCGGCATGGATTTGAAGGATTCACGCGGCAATCGCGTCCGCACGGATGACTCGCGGTTCGATCCCGTATGGTCTGCCTGCGGGCGGCTGAAGATTCCTGTTTTAATTCACACCGGCGAGCCGCGGCAATTCTTCGATCCAGCCGACAAAACCAATGAACGCTGGCTTGAGTTGAAGGAGATCCCGAGCCGCGCCCGCCCTCGGGACCGCTACCCATCCTGGGAAACCGTAATGGGTGAACAGCACCGCGTGTTCGAGAAACACAAGGGCACGACTTTCATCAACGCCCACCTGGGCTGGCTCGGCGGGGATCTCGGCGAGCTCGGCCGCATGCTGGACCGTATGCCCAACGTCAATACAGAAATCGGCGCTGTACTGGCCGAGTTGGGACGTCAGCCACGCTTCGCCCGCCAGTGGTTTATTCGCTACCAGGACCGCGTCCTATTCGGGAAAGACAGCTACAATCCAGTCGAATACCACACTTACTTCCGAGTGCTCGAAACCAGTGATGAATACTTCGACTATTACCGCCGCCGTCACGCCTTTTGGAAGATGTATGGCCTCGACCTGCCGGACGAAGTGTTGAAGAAGCTCTACTACAAGAACGCACTTCGCATCGTGCCTGGCTTCGATCCCAAGCTATTCGTGACGAAACCGTAGCCCCTCAAGCCTTGATTAGTCCTATCCGCGCTTGCGCGGCCTGAAACTCCGGGAAAATCTTGCCTACGTTCGGCAGGCCCATGTGCCCCGTAACGACTTCGCCTAACACATTGCGGAAGTCGGTTGTAATTGCAAGATCGCGCCCCTCGTAAAGCTGCTCCTGATTGAGGCCTGGCCACTTGCCATAGATTTGGCCACCGGCCACCGGACCGCCGATGACGAACATCGAGTTCGCGTGCCCATGATCGGTGCCGCCACTGCCGTTCTCCCGCACCGTTCTTCCAAACTCACTCATGGTCACGACAACGACGTCGGCCATGCGATCGCCGAGATCCTGAGCAAATGCCGCTAGAGAGCTGCCAAACTCGCGCAACATATTCGGCAGCCGAGCCAACTCATTCGTGTGGTGATCCCAGCCGCCCATATCGGCGAAGGCGACTTCCACGCCTACGTCGGACTTAATCAACTGCGCTATCTGTTTCAGGCTGGCTCCGAGTCTCGCTGCCGGATATGCCGCGCCGTTCGCGGGCGTGTAGTTTTGCGCACGGAGCGATTCGAGAAGCCTCAGCGCTTCAAAAGTCTCCTTGCCCGCGCCGCTGAGCTCGGTGTCCTGCGTGGCCGCATACATCGACTGGAGCGCCATACCCGCGGCCTCGTCTCTCACACGGAAATTTTGCACCGTATTCAGCGCGACCGCGCTGCTGGCGCCGCGTAATGAGCGCGGCAAACCCGGACCGATCGATATTGCGCGGACCGGGGAGACCGATGCGTCACGCGGCAGCAGCCGATTCAACCATCCATCGCGCGTCGCCTTTCTGCCTGGAGTCCCCGACTCCATATAATCCTGCGCATCGAAGTGAGATCGCGTCGGGTCGGGCGAGCCAGCGGCCGTCACAATGGCGAGCAGTTTTTCCTGGTACAGGTTTTTGAGTGGTTCCAACGCTGGGTGCAATCCAAACTCGCCGTTCAAGTCGAGCGCGCCCTCGCTTTGTCCGGGTTGCGGCACGGCGATCAAAGGCCGCAGGGCATAGTAGGCCTTCTCACGGAAGGGGACGACGGTGTTCAGTCCGTCGGCAGCACCCCGTTGAAAGATGGTCACAAGGATCTTCTTACGGCGCGATTCTCCGGCCGCATACACGGCGCGCTGCATCCACGCCGGAGCCGCTCCGAAGCCAACCATGGCGAGCGCGGAATCCCTGAGGAAGATACGTCGAGTACTCATATAAGTTCTCCGTGACCCCGGCTAACGCCGCTGAAACTCCGGCGATCCGAACGCGAGCGCCGGATCTTTCGGCAGGCTGGTTGGCTCCACAGTCACTCCGCGCAGTTTGTTCTGCGTAAGCGCGACTGCAAAATTCATGCGCGCTAGCAGGCCCGCGGTGCTCACCCAATCCGCAGAGGTGTTGCCGTAGCCGGTCGGCTCTTCCTTGCGATAGAGCGGTTGGCCCAGCTCATCAATCGACTGCGAGAGCGTGATCGCCGACCGCACGTCGGCGTTAACCGCGCGCACCGCACTGACCACCATCTCAAACGGCGACTTCATCTTTGCCCGGTACGCTCCCTCCGAGAAAAACTCGCGCGAGTGGATCATCGTCTTCATCACTTCGCGCAGATCGCCGCCCGTCTTCGTGAACGTAGCGGCCATACGGTCTACCAACTGCTGCGGAGGCTCGTCGGCCACGAACCGCTGCGCGAGCTTGCGAGAGATGAACCTGGCCGTTGCCGGATGCGCCGCGATGATGCCGATCACCTCGAGCGCGTCATTCTGGCCGCCACCGGCCGCGATCGTCCGGCCGAGCACCACCTTTTCGCCCTTGTCGTGAACGCGATCCACGAACTGGAACCTAGGATCATTGAGAACTCCGCTGATCGTCCATCCAGTAAAGCAGCGCGCTACTTCGACCACGTCCTTCTGCGTATAGCCGCCATCGACGCCCAGAGTGTGCAACTCCAGTAATTCACGTCCATAATTTTCGTTCAGACCGCGAGCACGCTTGGGAACATCGAACCCCGCGCGCTTGGCCCGCCGCTTCATGTTTTCGACGGCGGCTGGATCGACGCTCTGCCAGTTGTCCAGGTAGACGAGCATCGCCGGATGCTCTGCCGTCGCGCGCACCATGTCTTTGAACTTGCCCAACACGAACGGCCGGATTGCGTCGCGTTCATACGACGTCGTCAGGTGTCGCACGAGGCCCTTGTTCAAATAGACATTGAAGTGATTGAACCAGAAATCGACCAGCACTTCTTCCAATTGCCGCTCCGAGTAAACAGCGCGGTAGAGCTTGTTCTCAATCAGCTCCGAGGTCACCAGTAGTTGGGGAGCCGATTTGGCCAGGGCTTCGCGCCTCGTTTCGGGAGCCATGTCGCGAAGACCGCGTGGACGCTCCGCCGATGCCAAACGCTCCAGGTTAGCCTTCATCTCCTCCGTCATGGCCGGTGCGTTCCTGCGTCCCTTGGCCTTCGCATTGGTAAACGCGCGTATCAATTGCCTCGGTGGGTATTTCGCTGTCATCTCGCCCATCGACATACGCACCGAATCGAGCGGCGCCAGCCGCGCTGTCAGTTCCGCGCTCTCGGCGATCTTCGATGGTTCCAATTGCTGCGCGATCCAGCGATCGACACCCATCTTCTTGACTCGGTCCATATCACCCGGCCGAGGTCCGAAGGCCAATCGATTCAGGGCATGCTGAACCTTCTCATCACTCTTCAGCTTCTTGTCCCACGCCGTTGCGGCGTCGCCTAAGTGAACAAGTGCGAGAACGGCTCCGGCGGCGAAGAAAAGGTGCAATTGATTGCGTCGCATCACGCGTATTGGAACCCGATTCGAGCGCGGGAGTTGCGGCAAGCCTTACCCTGGAAGGACGCTCCCATGTCCACGATTGATTCGCGCAGTGCCGCCGGGACATCTGTGTTTGAAGCTCGTGGGGTCACCAAGACCTACGACATGGGCGAGGTGCAAGTACATGCGCTACGCGGCGCCGACATGGACCTCTTCGCGGGCGAGCTGATGGTCCTGCTGGGTCCCTCCGGCAGCGGTAAATCGACGTTGTTGAACATATTAGGGGGCCTCGATACCGCCACGTCC
>DASRHX010000886.1:0-5260 GCA_035650295.1 Bryobacteraceae bacterium
TACCCCGTCATGTTCGAGACAAAGATGCGGTTGCCGATGAGAGTGACGTTGTCCAGGCCGGGCGTGAGATTCGCCAGCACCGTGCGCTCGCCATTGCGCGGATCGATTCGCAATACCTGGCCGCTGTGAACTTGGGTCGAGATGATGAACCCTTGCGCATCGAACTTGACGGAGTCGGGTACGCCCAGATCACCGGCTACTTTTTCCGGCGCTCCGCCGTCGAGGCCGACACGCCAGATCTCGTTGGCAGCCATCACAGGGAAGTAGAGCTTGCCATCGGGCCCCACTTCAAAAGCGTTGGCCATGGGTACATCGCTCGCCAGGATTCGCGGCGCACCGCCGTTGAGATCGAGTTCCATGATGCGAGCGCCCATCCGACACTCGCCGACAATCAAACGGCCCTGATGGAAGGTGATGGGGTTTGCCACGGGAATATCGCCGCACAGCACGCGCGTCCTGCCGTTGGGTTCTCGCACGCTGACCCGGCCTTCGGTAATTTCGGTGACATACAGGTTGCCCTGCTGATCGAACACCAAGTCGTCGGGTGCGACGATGTCCCCGCCCTTCGGACTGATCGCTTCGATCGCGCCGGTGTCGACATCGATCGCACTGATCTGGCTGCCGCTCACCTGAGCCACGTAGATGCGCCCGTCCGCACCGGTTCGCAGACCATTGGCGCCAAACAAACGGCTGGGCGGGGTGAGCCGCTCCAGAGTCCAGCCGTCCGCGACACTGGAAGCGCCCGCGACCTTGTAGCGCCCGGTTTGCTGCGACATCTCGATGATCCTTTGCAGAGTTGCTCCTAGCAATCATTATACGGAATGCATTTCGCAAAGAAATTGCCTTTCACGCTGCGCCGATTTCAAGAATCCGCTCTACATCTTCGAACACGTTGTCCCATGCGATGAAACAAACGCGGACACTCGTGGGCGTGTCACCGGCCAGGTGAATCGCGCTCGGAAAGAAGAATGTGGGCGTACATTTCATCGTGTTCGAGCACCGTTGATATCCGCCGTCGCCGGATCGTTTGCCAGCGTAGACAGACTGGCGCCCAGCGGGTTCGCACCTGTTGACTTCGCTACCGTTGCGGACTCATCTATCTGCGAACGATGCCGAGCCATTGACTTTATGGCCCTTGAGCGTATCTTTGAATACGTATGCATCAAATAAGGCGGATCCAAAGAGCCGCCACAATGAGGGGGGATGTATGGCTCGTGGATTTCGTCTGCGACACGCAGCAACACTTGGCGTGGCGGGTTTCGCGCTGTCTGCTGGGTCGACCGCGGCGCTCGCTCAAAACACACATTCCTTGACAGAAAGCGAACGAAAATCGGCGGCGCTCGAAGAAGTCGTCGTCACCGGCACGCAGATTCGCGGCATAGCGCCGGCAGGCGTCAACGTTATCGGCCTGGGCGTGCAGTCCATTGAAGAAACCGGCGCATCATCCGGCACGGAATTGCTGGCGAACTTACCCCAGGTTGGCAATTTTTTTAACAGTGTGCCCGGGATCGGGGGCAATGCCGCGGTGTTCTCGGATCGGGGCGCCATCGCCCGGCCCAATCTGCGGTCGTTGCCCAACATCACCACCAGCAATGGCGCGCTGACGCTGCTCATTGTCGACGGCCACCGCATGGTGCCGTCCGGGATCAGCGCTGGCGCCGGCGTGGACCCAGACAGCGTGCCGCCTTCATTGGTCCGGCGGGTCGAGGCGATGCCCGACGGCGCGTCTGCAATCTATGGTTCAGATGCAGTCGGCGGCGTGATCAACTACATCACGCGCGATACCTACGATGGCGCGCTGGGAAGTGCGCACTACGGATTCGCCGACGGTTATGAGTCGATGGACCTGGCGATCACTGCGGGCACGCACTGGGGCAGCGGCAATGTCTTTGCCGCTCTGACGGGCAGCTCCCATGATGCCTTATTGGGGCGCGGCCGCGACTACATCCAATCCACCGATTGGAATCCTGCATCTGCGTCCTACCTGCAGGGCAGTTCCAACCTCTGCCAAAACCCGAATATTTCGATCGGGACGAGGATTTATCCGTTGACTGCGCCCGGCGGAACGATACAGCCATTCACCACCAACAACGGCGCCGGCAATCGGTGCGACACCAGCGATGACACGACATTCGTGCCTGAGCAGAAGAACTACGGCTTCATGGGCGGTTTCTCCCAGGACCTGACGGATTCGCTGCGGCTCAGCATGCGCGGCTGGGCGCAACGTCGCGAAAATACTTCCAATCAAGGCTCCTTCGCGACTCTCAACACGGGAGTCACGGTGACTTCCGCGAACCGCAATTACCGAAGTGTTGCGGGGGTCGCAGGCGCTCCGGGTGGCGATGCCGCAGCCACTCAGACGCTCCGTTTGAACTTTGCACCGATTTTCGGGAACGCTGCCCAGGCACGCGAGACAACCATCGAATGGTGGCAACTGACGCCGACTTTGACATGGGACGTCAACGAGAACTGGCAAGTGCGCGCGCTCGCCACCTATGGCGAGAGCGACTCGCAAGGCACGACCCAAACCATGAACAATTCGCTCGTGCAGACGCGCGTCACTTCGGGGCTCATCAATCCGTACAATCTCGCGGCCAGCGCGCCCGGGGCATTCGACGGCGTGGTAACGGAAACACTGCGTCGCGGCCAATGGGAGTTCACGAATTTTCGGGTGATCGGGGACGGCCCCCTGTTCACATTGCCTGGGGGCGCAGTCCGGATCGCGGCGGGTGCAGAACGCGCCGTCACCGATTATCGATTGAATCAGCCCGCTCCCGCGCCATCGCCGCTCAACTACAAGCAGGTGGTCGACTCGGTGTTCGGCGAACTGCAGGTCCCGATCGTCGGGGAGGGAAACGCCTTGCCATTCGTCCAGTCGCTGCTCCTGTCGGCGTCGGTGCGTCATGACCGATATGATGATTTCGGTGACACCACCAATCCAAGCATCGGCCTTACCTTCGAGCCGGTTGGCTGGCTCACGTTGCGCGGAAGTTGGGGAACGTCGTTCGTTGCCCCCAACCCCATCGACCAGATCGGCACCAACACGATCAACCTCGAGGTGCTTACGAACACCGCCGCCGCCCCACTGATCGTTCCGCCGTATGTGGGCGCGCCTCCCGGCGGCTACACCGCCAACACGATCGGCCTCGTGTTGAACCAAGGCTCCATCAAGGATCTTCAACCTCAGGAGTCGGAGAATTGGTCCGCTGGGTTTGAGATGCAGCCGCTGCAGGGCCTGACGATAGGCGCGAGTTACTACTCGATTCGCATCGACGACCTCATCACCTTCCCGGGCACCACGAACACGGCGCGAAACATCATCACGAACTACCCGAGCTTCGTCTATCAGAATGGCCCGGCCGGCCTGACGCCGGCTCAGGTGGCGCAGTACATCGCGGTGACCACCGGTTTGAATTCATCAGGGCAGGCGCTGTATGCCTCCTCGTATGCCGCCGGCGTGGCGAACGGCACCATCCCGGTCGCTTACGTCCTGGACAATCGCGGTAGAAACCTGGGCACAGTCTGGGCTGAGGGCATCGATTTCAGCGCCCGCTACTCGCATGACACCGGTTGGGGTTTATGGGATGCCTCGATCTCAGGCAACCATGAAACCGACAAGAGGAGGCAAGCCGGCGCGGGCCTGGTGGTACAGGATCTGCTGGCGATAGACAATCCGTTGTGGCGCTGGTCCACGAATGCCGGCGCAACGGTGGGCAACCTCCGCGCGCAAGTCACATGGCAGCATACCGCCAGCTACGACATAGATCCCGGCAATGCCACCACGGCGCCTTTCGGCACGCAATCGAAGGTGGGTGCATTCGATACTTTCGATCTGTTCTTCCGCTATGCCTTCCCGGGAACGGGCGGGATGACCAAGGACCTGTCTCTCACGCTGAACGTCAACAACGTGCTGGACGAGGATCCGCCGCTGGTGCGACGAGCCGGGCTGTTCCCGGGTTTGCCCAACAGCGAATTCAACTTTGGGTTCACGCTGGGCCGCTTCATCCAACTCGGCGTGAGCAAGCGGCTCTGACGCAGATCCATCAGTCCTGCACGTCTTCCCCCTGGCCCGCTGTGGGCTCGGCTATCTTTTCGATGAGACGAACGCTGGACGATGCGGTACGCCCCGCCGGCAACAGCGACCGGCTCTCACGTCCAACTCAAGGCCAGCTCTTCTCGAACTCGTCGGTATGGAGGATCTGCCCCGTGAGCGTCTCAGCAGTCTGTTGCGCGAGATAGAGCAGCGCCGGGCCCAGCACTTCGGGTGTGCAAGGCTTGTGGGTGCCGGATTTTGCAATGTCGGGATTGGACCGAAGCGCCGACTCGCTCGCCACGACTCCCGGGCTCAGGCAGTTCACCGCGACCCCATGGGGCTTCAGCTCGCTGGCCATGAAGTAGGAAAGGCGATTCAACGCAGCCTTGCTGACGCCGTAAGCAACGAAGCCGGGATAGTTGCTCTTGGGTGTCATCGCGCCCACTTGTGCGGTGATGTTGATGATGCTTCCCGACCGCTGTCGCATCATATGCGGCGCCGCTTGCCGGATGGCGACGTACGGACCGCGCACGTTCGTTGCCATGACGTGATCCCATGCGTCACCGGTGATGTCGAACGAGTCGAACCGCGCCAGAATCGCGGCATTGTTGACCAGCACGTCGATTCGACCGAAGTTGGCAGCTGTCTGGTCGATGAGCCGCATGACGTCCGCTTCGATCGCCACGTCGCACACCTGCACGTGGATGCGACCCGGCAGGGTTTCGCTCTGCTTCGCGAGCGTCGCCAAGGTGTTTGCTTCCGAAGCTTCACCTTCTTTTCCGCCGAGTCTGCGTGCAGCAGCAACCACCGTTGCACCCTCGCCCGCCAGCGCCAAGGCGTAGGCCCGTCCTATCCCGGCGCTCGCGCCTGTCACGATGGCCACCTTCCCGTGCAGATTCATACCTATCCTCTCGATTGAACTAAAAAGCATAAAAGCGCCGCTGCGATGGCAGCGGCGCTTTTGGACTGCAGACAGCGCCTGGTCGGCGGGAAACCGCGATCACTCCTGGATGGTGCGGCCGGGCACTCGCAAGGCAGAGAAGTTCGACCCACCGATCCATTTCACGTTATCCCCCCAGATCTCGCCGGGCACCTTGTCCTCGTAATAGGTGTAGACGGGACTGCCGCGGTAGGCCCATGCCTTCACGCGAGGCACCTCGGGCGGGTACGTAACGCCGGGATTTGCGGTGAACATGGGATAGGCCACATCGACGACTGACCAAAGGC
>DASRHX010000887.1:0-2297 GCA_035650295.1 Bryobacteraceae bacterium
TCGTCATGATCGAAGCCATGGCTTGCGGCACGCCGGTCATCGCCATGCGGCGTGGTTCGGTGCCTGAAATCATCGAAGATGGCGTGACCGGTTTTGTTGTCAATAGCGAAGAACAGGCGCTCGCCGCCATTGGTCGCCTTGGCACGATCGATCGTCGCCGCGTGCGCAAAGAATTCGAAAGGCGCTTTAGCGTCCATCGAATGGCTAACGAGTATCTGCAGTTATATAAGATGCTCGCGCGGGAGTCGTGCATCGAGAATGGAGCCCGCGTTCCGATAAGACAGGTGGTCCTACCACCCCAACGGCGTCGGGAAGGGATTAGCGCAGAGGATACCTTGGCCCAGCCGGAACATGTCGCAATCCGATCGGGCTTCGTCAGACCGGACGAAGGTGAAGGCCGCGTAAGCGAAACGACCATCAATTCACTGAAGTAGACGTTATCTCCTCTTTCGCCCGGGACGGATCGTTTTGTAGTGCCGGCGAAAGCGCGCCGAATAATTCATTGGTTCCATAATACCGTTGTTCTGGCAGACTGTCTGATTCGGCCGCCAGCCGGCGATGTCCGTTTTGTCCATTCCGATTTCGGCTCGTAGAACGCTCCGACGCCGCCGATTACAAAGCCGCAACTAAGCGCACTCACGACAACCTGCCCGTCCACGCTTCCGCTCGATCCATGCCGACCTCGCCACCGTCACCCGCAACACCATGGCGATAACCCAAAGTCTCGACGCAGCCTTCGTGCATCCAAAATTGACACCGCTCAGGCCCGCGCCTTCCAGCCCCTCGGCGCGCGAGACCAAGTCTCGCCCACACTGAAGGTCGCGAAAATCTGCACAAAAGCCTAGGCGGTCAAAACAGGTCCGAAGTTGCCGCCGAGTCAAAGCTGCTGCCGTTCAGATCAGCCCCGGCGACGCTCGCCTCGCTCGTGGCCAAGGCGGCGCCGGGCATCCCGCTCAACGACCACTTCGAGCACGATGGGGCCGACCGTATTCGCGTACGCCTGCAAGCTCGGCCTTGAAGGCATCGTGTCGAAGCGCAAGGGTTCGCCCTACCGTTCCGGGCGGACGCTGGGGAAGATCAGGGCCCCCTGCCGTTCAAAAAAAGGGAACGCTCTGGCAGCATCCGCCGTACTTCCACGCGGCAGCGCCGCCAATCTGCTCGCGGTACTCACACTACACAGGGTGCTGCGAGCGTCATTTGGTAGACAAGCGGTATTTGGCATGAGCCGATCACCGGCAAAGTTGCTGCGTGGCTGCTCGCTAGGAGGAGCATGCTAAAATCCAAGGCGGGGACGGGGACGAACTGCCTCTTCCGCCATGGCGCCTTCCGAGCGACCCGAATTTCACTCGCCTTTAGATTCGCAGGCGAAACGCCAAGGTACTAAAGACCGCGACGCCAAAGGGAATGGGCGCGGCCTCCGGGCAAATGGCTGGGAAGGCCGCTCGGCACGCCCAGGCGATGGGTAAGCGCAGGAAGCGTTGAGCGAAAGGGTGCGCCGCCCACTGAAAGCAGCGCCGGCTCGCCGCGCAGACTTCCTACCGCGTGGCGTGCTCTGTGAGATGCTTTCTGGCCGATAGCGCCATTTCGGCTCGCTGGTGATTCTGCTCTTACCCAACTTCCGTTGTACGTATCGCAGCCTCATCCGAGCCGTTTTCCTTCCACCCGGATCATCACTGGGTACCAAACAAACCAGAGATGCCATTCCGATTGAGCGTGTGCCTTCGAGGCAGCCATTTTGATGCTTGCCGCCAGGAGCGCCGGCCGACTGAGGGCGGCACCCTGGGACCGACCGGCGCTTGGCCGCAGGGTGAGGCTTCAGCCCTGCGCCGGTGATTGCAACCAACGCCCGCGTTGTACGTTCCACGGCCGATGCACCGACGGTAGAACCATGCCGATGCTTCTTCCGGCTGGCGATTATCGAAACAGCCCTCTCGGGCCGTGGAACCATTCAGTCGGAGGGTATTTGACGTCACGTCCACGTTACGTGGGGGCGCGTTGAGTCAAAGTATCAATGGAACGAGCCGACCGATATTTGGCCTCTCTCACGGAGGAAGGACGTTACCGGCTGCTCGTTGAGGCGGTTACGGACTACGCCATCTATTTGTTGGACCCATCTGGGCTTGTGACTTCCTGGAATCCCGGCGCGGAACGCTTCAAGGGTTACCGAGCCGATGAAATCATCGGTCAGCACTTTTCCCGCTTTTACACCCACGAAGATCGGGAAGCTCACTTGCCGACGCGAGCGCTGGAGACCGCCAAACTCGAAGGAAAATTCGAGACGGAAGGCTGGCGAGTTC
>DASRHX010000888.1:0-4305 GCA_035650295.1 Bryobacteraceae bacterium
CGGTGATGGCGTTGTACTGCGGATAGGGCCGCAGTAGGTCGTTCACAGCCAGTTGTGGCTGGTTGCGCAGCCCACCGGGGAACTTGTCGGGCGTGAGAATGCGATAGAAGGGGTTATCGACGCGGGTGTTGACGGCGTTGCCGAACTCGTAGCCATATCGCGGATCGATGTTGTTGAGATTTCTCTGATACCGCTGGTTGAAGCCGAAGTTCATGAAGTAGGTAGCGTCGAGCACGATCTGCGAGAAGATTTGCCGCTGGATGCTGAAACTGAAGCGCTCATTGTAGGAGGTGCTCAAGTTCTGGTTATAGATGATCGAAGTGATGGTGGAGCCAAGTTCGGTATAGCGGCCGAGGGTGGTTCCAACGGGCGGCGTAAGCGGGTTGGCGTTGTTCGGGAACGGGTCGGCAAAACGCGCTCCGGGGACGCCTTGAATCGTTGGCAGCACCAGCGTGTCTTGACTGAAACCGGGATAGGGCACAACGTCGTTCAGGTTGATGCCACCCTCGATGTCCACCGAAGGTTGGATCGCATAGCGAGCATAGCCGAACCGCAGCGACGTGCGGTCGCCCAGGCGGTACGCTATGCCAAGCCGCGGCAGAAACGTGTTCTTAGGCGAGTTGTACGCGCCGCCGGTGCCTGCATGTCCCCATGCGCCGTTGTAGGCAGGCGCCGTTTTGCGGATCGCCATCACAGCGGCCGGAAGTTGCGGAGCGTTGGCCCCTTGAAATTCGGGAATTGGATTGGTCAGATCGAGCGCCGTCGAAAGCCGGTTGTCGCGGTCGACGATCGGCGAATCGTATTCCCACCGGAGGCCGAGATTGAGGGTCAGGTTCTGGCTGACCTTGAAATCGTCCTGGAAATAGAAACCGTAGAAGTGATTGCGGGCGAGCAGGGCGGGGACGTTGCGGGCGCGCGAGTTGTCGCCCATGGCGCCCAGAAGGAACGTAGCCCACTGGTGGCCATTGCGGCCGACATTGGGATTCACGTACGTGTCGGCCGTGTTCGCCTCGGGGAAGAAGAACTGCAACGGCGCGGGAAGCGAGGAGTTACCGCGATAGCGCCGGTATTCGCCGCCGATTTTCATGTAGTGGCGGCCCACGTTCTTCGCCATTTTCCCCTGCCAGTTCCAGAAGTCGGGCGCCGAGAACCAGTAGCTGCCACGGCCGAGGTTGCCGCCCAATTGCAGGCCCGGGTAGTAAAGCACGGGCAGCGCCTTGGCGTAGCTGTCAAACCAACTAGGGTTGTTCGGCCAGAACGCGCTCAGGTTGGGGATTTCTGCTACGGCGTCGATGAAGCGGTCGACCGGCTTATTGTAGGAACCGCGGAAATCGAACACCGTGTTCGCGTTCATCGTCCACACGGCGTCGCCGGCGACTGTCAAGGTGTTGCGCTCTGAGCCGCCGGTGGAGGCGGCGGGCGTTCCGGGCGGGTTCGGCGAGGTGACGTTGGTGTGGAATCGTGACACGCGGCCAAAAATTTTCCACTTATCGCTGATGTTCCAGTCCGTGCGATTGGTGTAGTTGTAGTATTCGTACACGCGGGCGATGGTAAGCCGGTAGTTGTTCACGCCAGAGGCATTGTCGCCGGGAAGGTTGGGCGCCCAGACGTCCTGCAGGAAGCGCAGCGCCGTGGGATCCATCTGCGCCTTGGGGATGATATTGCCCGCGAAAGGCATGCGCGTCACTTGGCTGCCGCTGGTCTGCGTGGTCCACGGATCGAAGATCGGCTTCATGCCGGTCTGGCCGGCGTTGACGAACATGGTCTGTGAAAAGTTGCCTTCGCGTTCGAGCGCGGTTGGTAGTGTGCGCACAATGTTCACCGGCTCGCGCAGGTTCTGGCCTTCATAGCTGAAGAAGTTGAAAACCTTGTTCTTGATGATCGGATTCCCGCTCGTAACGCCCCACACGTTGTGGCGAATGAGCGAGGGCGTAGGCGTCGTCGAGTCGGGGCGGGCGTTTAGCAGCGGGTTGCGGCCGAAGTAGTAGGCCGAACCGTGCCATTCGTTGGAGCCCGATTTCATCTGCAGGCTGACGATGCCGCCGGCCGAGTGGCCGTATTCGGCGTCGGTGGCGTTCTGTTGCACATTCAATTCGGAGACCGAGTCGATGGTAGGCACGTAATTGGTCTTCGGTCCCCACGTATTGGGTGAGCCGTCAACCAGGATGTCGTTCTTTAACTGCGTGCCTCCGCCTACGTCCAGGCGCGAGCCAGCCCAGTGGTGGAACGGGCTCTGCTCGCCGGAGGTGGACGTGAAGGTCACCTGCGGGTCGAGTTGCAGCAGCAGGAAGGGATTGCGATGGATGATCGGCAGCGAGTTCGACATCTTGGTGTCGAGCGTCGTCTCCATAGTCGTCTTGTTGAACTGCACAGCGACGGGAGATTCTTCGACCCGGATCGTTTCACTGAGAGCTCCGATTTCCAGTTTGGCGTCGACAGTGACGTCCGAGCGCGTCTGCACGCGGATGTTCTCTTGCACGAACGAACGGAAGCCCTGCATTTCCACCTTCATCGAGTACATGCCGGGGCTGACGAAGTCGAACAGATAGGTGCCCTGATCGCTTGTTTGTTTGTTGGTCTCCACACCCGTGTTGATGTTGCGCAGCGCGACCGTCGCGCCCGCCACCACACTGCCGCTGGAATCACTCACTGTGCCGCGGACACTGCCACGCAGTTCCTGTGCGGCAAGCGGCGAGCTGAGAGAGAGAAGAAGCGCCACAGTGCACACGCGCACCGGCGTCACTAAAGAAAATGTCATGTCTACCCCCGTTAATTCAACGCAAACAGCTATGGGGGAGACTATATAACGAAATGGCCGCTGAGAAAAGCGGCGATGGCTGAATCAATCCAGATTTTCAGCGGATAGTCGATGCAAACGTGGTCAGCGGGCCGTTCGTGCAGCGAACATGAGCGCGACTGCAGCCAGCACCAGCGACTGAAACAGAATTGTGTCGAGTAACCAGGTCATGTGGTTCGAATAGTTCCTGCACCTTCAGTGCACACTTCGTACCAAACCAGTAACTGCCATGAACTGCCAGAGTTTAGCTCAAGCGGAGTTTCACCCACCCTGGCCCAATTGACACATAATTGGGCGACAATCCTCATCTTGGGCCACCCCGGCGGATCAAGAACTGAACAAATTCACTATTCTTGTTATGGTGCAAAAAATGCAGTCAAACAGGAAGAGGTTTATCAGCCATGGAATGTAAATCAGCCTTTACTTCACTCATGGTGGCTGTATTTGTTGCCGCCGTGTTCGTTCCATTCCTCTCCGCCACCGACGCGGAGGAAGCGGTCCCATTAATGCGCAGGGTGGAGCCAATGGTGGTGAAAGCGGGAGACACCGTCACAGCATTTGGGCAGGCCCTCGACCGGTCGAAGGTTGCCGATGTGATGCTGACCACAGATAGCAAGCAGATTCCGGTTGAAGTCCTAGAACAAACGGAGTCGTTCATCCGATTTCGCGTGCCAGCTGACCTGGGGCCGGGAAGATATTATCCGGCGGTCTTGATGATGAAGGAATCGATGGTGCTCGTACAGCCCGTCATCCTGACGATTGAGGCGGGTAAGAGGGCGCCGCAGCCAGAGCCAACGAAGTAGTTGAGTTCGTTCCTGCCAGCCGGTCGATGTTTGCCGGACTGGCCACGAAGGCCCCCCGCGATTCTGGCTGGCGCGGGGGGCCGCTTCTTACCCGCCGCCGGCTCATTTTTGTCCCCTCCGCTCTTTGCTCAAGGTGTGCCGCCGCTGGAGGCGATGAATGCGGCGTGGAAAACGTTTGCGGCCGAAGCGCCTCCCTCGCTAATCGGATAGTTTCCGCGCCAGTTTCCTCACTTCGGCTCGTAGCCGCTCCCGCAACGCTTTTGGTCCTACCACGTCGACGGTCGACCCGAGACCGAGCGAAACGAAGACCGCATGCTCCTCGCAATCGAACTCTACCCGCCAGAGCGCAGTGTCGCTCAGATCCTGCACGACTACCATCCACGCTCGAAGCCTCTCAGCGGTTCGCTCCGTCATGCGCAGAACAGCCGGATAGCGCGTCCATTCGCGCTCGAAGCTCTCGGTCGAAGCACGCCAGGCCTTGCCGAGATCGAAATCCATAGGCCGCTGGCAGGGCTCGTCGAGCACGCGTGCATTCGCGATGCGTGAGACGCGAAACGTGCGGAAACCGCGCTTGGTGGAGGCGTACAGATACCACGCGCTTCCCTTGGCGATAAGCCCCAGCGGATCGACCACACGCTCACTGCCCGCGATCGAGCCGCCAGCATAGCAGAAGGAGAGCTTTCGGTCGCGCGCGACGGCATCCTG
>DASRHX010000889.1:0-7761 GCA_035650295.1 Bryobacteraceae bacterium
CGAAGAGTGGAGAGCGTTAAATGGCATTCCCACCGCCCTCCTTGCACTCCCTCCTCCCCCGCATATCTAATAGAAGAGCCCATGCGTTTGCGTTTCGCCGCCCTTCTATTCCCCCTGCTTCTCTCGGCGCAAGCCCCTGCGCCGCAAGCGACCCAATCCCCCTCCGCCATCGAACTCCTCCGCGCCAACTGCACCTCTTGCCACGGCGCCTCCGTCCAAATGTCCAACCTCCGCCTCGACACCCGCGACGGCCTCATCAAAGGCGGCGCAAAGGGCCCCGTCATCGTCTCCGGAAACTCCGCCTCCAGCCGCCTCATCCAGTTCGTAACCCACGTGGCCCAGCCCACCATGCCCCCCGGCAAAAAGCTCAGCGACTCCGAAATCACAACGCTCCGCTCCTGGGTTGACGCTGGCGCCCCCTGGCCGAAAGACGGCGGCGCCCTCGAAGTCAAATCCCCCTCCTGGTGGTCCTTCCGCCCTGTCTCCAAGCCAACGCCTCCCGCCGGTTCCGCTGCCTCGCCCATCGACCGTTTTCTCAATGCCAAGCTCGCCGAACACGCGCTCGCTCCCGCAGCCCCCGCCTCCAAAGCTGCCCTCGTCCGCCGCGCCTATTACGACCTCCACGGCCTTCCGCCCACCTTCGAGCAGTCGCAAAAGTTCATCAACGACAACTCGCCCGATGCCTGGGCCAAACTGATCGACGAACTCCTCGCCTCCCCCCGCTACGGCGAAAAATGGGGACGCCATTGGCTCGACCTCGTCCGCTACGGCGACACCGCCGGCTTTGAACAGGACCCCTACATCCTCGATGCCTGGCGCTACCGCGACTACGTCATCGAGAGCTTCAATGCCGACAAACCGTACGACCGCTTCGTCCGCGAACAGCTCGCCGGCGACGAATACTTCCCCGACGACCCCAAGTCGCGCATGGGCACCGGCTACTTCAACGTTGGCACCAATCGCGACATGCTTTACAAGGTCGAAGACATCAACCGCATCGAGCAGCTCACAGATTACGTCGACACTACTTCCTCCGTCTTCATGGGCCTAACCGTCGGCTGCGCCCGCTGCCACGACCACAAATTCGATCCCATTCCGCAAAAGGACTACTACCGCCTCCAAGCTGTCTTCGTGCCCGCCGTCAAGAACCGCATCTTCCTCGACTACAACGCCGCCCGCGGTTACGACATCGGCCTCAACGTTCGTGAATTCAAACTCCGCGACGTGGGCGACGAGATCGCCACGATCCAGAAGCCGTACCGCGAAGCCATTCGCAAACGCAAGATCGCCGCGCTCGACAAGGACCTCCGCGAAGCCTTCGAAACGCCAGACGAGAAACTCACCCCCGCGCAACGCGTGCTTGTCGACTCCAACGACGATCTCGTCAAAGTCGGTCAAAACGAAATCTACGGCGACCTCTCCGCCGATGATCGCGCCCGCCTCGACGCCCTCGGCCGCAAGCTCATCGGCTTCTATGCCGGCCACACGTCCGGGCCCATCGCTCCCGGCGTCATGGATCCCGACCGCGTCGCCCCCGATACCTACATGCCCCTGCGCGGCCAGCCCGGACTTGGTGTCAAAGTCGGCCCGGGTCTCCTATCCGCGCTCGGCGGCGCCGACATCCCGGAACCGCCGGCCGATGCCATCACCACCTTTCGCCGCAAAGCTCTCGCCGATTGGATCACCTTGCCTGCGCATCCGCTCACCGCGCGCGTCATGGTCAATCGCGTCTGGCAATATCACTTCGGCCGCGGCATCGTCGCCACGCCCTCCGACTTCGGTACCCGCGGCTCCTCGCCCTCGCACCCTGAGCTGCTCGACTATCTCGCCTCCGAATTCACCTCCGGTGGTTGGACGCTTAAGCGCATGCACAAGCTCATCATGACGACCGATGCCTACCAGCGCGATGCCAACCCCGGTCCCGGTGTGCGCGAGAAGGACCCCGAAAATATCTGGCTCTCCCACTTCTCCCGTCACCGCCTCACCGCCGAAGAGGTCCGCGATAGCGTGCTCCAGGCCAGCGGCACGCTCAACCTAAAAATGGGAGGCCGTCCCGTCGTGCCCCCGCAAACCAAGGAAGAGCTTTATGGCATGTCGCAGCCTGCCGACAACTTCTGGCCCGTCTCCTGGAATAAGGAGGACCACACGCGCCGCAGCGTCTACTCGCTCGTCCGCCGCAGCTACCGTCCACCCCTCATGGAAGCCTTCGACGGCCTGGACGGCACGCTTAGTTGTGCCCGCCGCGATCAATCCACGGTCGCGCCCCAATCCCTCACGCTCTTCAACTCCGATTTCGCATACGATCAGGCCCGTGCCCTCGCCGCTCGCCTCCTTGCTGAGCGCGACGCCGCCAAAGTAGCCGCGCGCGCATACATCGATGTCCTCGGCCGCGCCGCCGCGCACGATGAGCTCCGCTTCACCGTCGCGTTCCTCGAGCAACAACGACAGCGCACCGGCACACTCGAAGCGGCTACCGTCGAACTGGCTCGCGCCATGTTCAACCTCAACGAATTTCTGTATGTTGACTAAGGAGACAACCGATGGACCAACGTCGTAGAGACCTCCTCTTTCGCCTCGGCGGGGGCTTCGGCGCAGCCGCCCTCGGCCAGATGCTGCCGCAAAGCATGTTCGGCGCCTCCGTCAATCCTCTCGCCGCTAAACCGCCGCATTTCGCCGCGAAAGCCAAGAGTGTCATCTACCTCTTCATGCACGGCGGCGTCAGCCACGTCGACACCTGGGACCCCAAGCCCGAGCTCACGCGCCGCAGCGGCTCCACTATTCCCGAGAGCTTCGCCAAGGGTCTCAAGACCTCGCGCATCGACTTCAACAAGGCTCTCGTCCGCGGTACTCCCTGGCAGTTCACGCGCCATGGCCAGTCCGGCATCGAAGTGAATGCCGAGCTCCTCCCGCACACCTCCAAGCTCGTCGATCAACTCGCCGTCGTCCGCTCCTGCCACGGCGATGCATTCGATCACGCCCCGGCCATCAACCTGCGCGCCACAGGCTCCCAGTTCCCAGGAAAACCGTCGCTCGGCTCATGGCTCGTCTATGGCCTCGGCACCGAAAATCAGAATCTTCCCTCTTTTGTTGTCATGTCCGACGGCGCAATGAAGGCCGGCAACCTCCCCTACAGCACCGGCTATCTGCCGACTGTCTACCAGGGCACAGTCTTCCGCAAAGGCGCCAGCCCCGTGCTCCACCTCGACTCTCCTGCCGGCGTCACCCCCCAAGTTCAACGCGGCACCCTCGACTTCATCGCCGAAATGGACAAGCGCCACCTCGCCTCGCGTGAAGGCGACTCCGAACTCGAAGCGCGCATAGCCGCCTACGAGCTCGCCTATCGCATGCAATCCAACGCCCCCGAGGCCGTCGACCTGTCGGGCGAATCCGAAGCCACGCGCAAGTTATATGGAATCGGCGAACAGCACACCGACGAATTTGGCCGGAAATGTTTGCTGGCGCGGCGCTTGGTCGAACGCGGCGTCCGGTTCATCCAACTCTTTTCCGGCACCAACCTGGGCGACGATTGGGACGACGCCCATAATGATTTGATCGGTGCCCTCGGCAAGATGTGTAAGAAGACCGACCAGCCGATCGCCGGCCTCCTGCTCGATCTCAAAGCCCGCGGCCTCCTCGACGAAACCCTCGTCGTTTGGGGCAGCGAGTTCGGCCGCACTCCACTTGCCGAAGGCAAGAATGGCCGCGACCACCACCCCTATGCCTTCTCCATGTGGATGGCCGGCGGCGGCATCAAAGGCGGCAAGGTAATTGGCTCTTCCGACGAATTCGGCCTCCGCGCCCAGGACGACAAGAAGGACGTCCACGATGTCCACGCCACGATCCTTCGCCTCATGGGCATGGACCACACCCGCCTCACCCACTTCTACCAAGGCCGCGACCAGCGCCTCACCGACGTCCACGGCGAAAACGAATTCACTGACGTGCTGCTTAAGGGCTAACCACTCGCCGCTATATGACTCCCATCAAACTACGCGTATTGAGAGGCGACATCGACGAAATCTCCAAATCCCGGCCCGTGTCCACGCCGCGGCCCCCGGACACCATCATGTTCCAGGGCAAGCATCCCGATGCGCCCGACCTCATCTGTGGCCACTGCGGCGCCACCCTCGCCACCGCTCTGGCCCTGGAAAACGTCCCCTCTCTCATCGGTTGTAGCGCTTGTGGCTCGGTCAACGAAGCAACCACCAAGCGCTAGTGGCGGCTGCACGCCCTTCGCCGAGAGTAGCAACAGGAACATTGATGGCGCGCTGAAACTGTTCAACCGCGTCCACACACACCATTGTGAAGCATTAAAGCCTGACCAATTTGAGGCCGGTGGTGCATTCAAAATCGCGGGCACTACTCGTACCGGCTGCATAGCGGAGTTCTAGCGCACAAGGCCCTCGCCCAACGGCAGGTTGATCTCTCTGGCGGAAGGTCCGCGCAACATGCTAGCGTGGAATTGCCTGCTTTAAGCATGATCGAGGTTTCCATGATCGACCTGAGAGAAATTCGTTCCGTTACCGAGTTCCAGCGCAACATCAAAGACTACGTCGGAAAGCTAAAGAGGAAGAAGACGCCCCTCGTGCTCACCGTGAACGGTCGCGCAGAACTCGTCGTCCAGGATGCGGAGAGCTACCAGTTGATGCTCGACCGTCTCGAACGCGCTGAAGCCGTCGCCGCCATACGCCGCGGCATGGAACAGTTCGAGCGCGGCGAGAGCATCCCACTCGAAGCGGCAGAAAAGCGGCTCCGGAAGAAGCATGGCTTTTCGCGTTGAGCTTGCTCCTCAAGCGATCGATGAGCTTGACTCGATAGCAAGCTACATCGCAGCGAATAGCAGCTTCGCCGTCGCCGAGAAATGGTTCAATGGAATCGTCGAAGACATCGCCTCACTGAAGGAGATGCCGGCCAGATTCCCCATTGCGCCGGAGTCTGAGAACCTCGGCCAGGAGGTCCGGCTCCTTCTCCATGGTCGTCGGAATCGGCTGTACAAGATCTATTACTCAATCGTCAAAGAACCCCCGCTCACAGGTACTGTGCGGGTGTTCCATATTCGCCAGTGGGCGCGGAAGCCGGTCACTGAAGGTGAACCTGAGAACTTCATCGGCGGGTCATAAGGGGACCGTCAACCCTCGTTGGCACATCACCAGGCCAGATTGACGGGTCCCCCCCCAACTTACTTCCCTCCCTCCCCATTCGCCGTCTTCGTCAGTTGCGCCGCCAGCAGCGCCAGCACTGCATCCGACGCCGAGCCGCCGTTGGACCCAACCATCACGTCCGGCGTCAGCCGGATACCCTTGTCCGCCAGCGCCGTGAAGATCTGCAGCAGCCCATAGTACTGCCCCATCGCCTCCACGCCCTTGCGTGCTGCCTCGGCCCGCGCCAGGCCCACCGCCTGAATCGCGGTCGCTTCATTCTCACCCTTGAGTGCGAAGATCTCGGCCTCCGCCGCGCCGCGTCGGCGAATCGCTTCTGCCTCGCCGGCAGCGCGTGTCGAAATTGCCGTCGACTCACCCTCGGACTGCCGCACCGCCGCCTGGGCCTTGCGTTGGGCAATCATCACGTTCTGCTCTTCGTTCACCAGTTCGCGCTGCTTCTCGGCGAGCGCCCGTTCGGCCTCCAGCGTCTTGCGCGTCTCCTGCGCCAGCCGCTCGGCGTCGTAAGTCACCTTCTGTTCCTCAGCGATCTTGCGCGCCGTCAGCGTGTCCATCAGGGACGTTGGCGGCGTGATGTCGCCAATCAGAGTATCCACGCTTTGCACGTCGTACTCGAGAATCGCCTTGGAGATATGCTCCCGCGCCTCGGTCTGCCGCTCGCTGCGAGCCGTCAGGAAATCGAGCACCGTGTAGTGCTGTGCCGAGTTGCGGAAGTAGTTGCCCACCAGCGGTTCCAGCACCTGGTTCACCAGGTTGCGCACGCTGCCCATGCGGCTGATCACCCACGGCGCCTTCGTCGCGCCGATATTGATGATCTGGCTCACATCCAGGTTGAAGGTGAACCCGTCGCGCGACCGCACCGTGATCGTCGACAGCTTCTCGTCCAGCTTGTGCGATTCGCTTCGCGCGTTCGCCCAGTTCAGCACGATGTTGGTTGTTGGCACCAGTTCCACGCGCATGCAGGCCGTGTTCAACGGATGCTTGCCCGGATACAGCGGCTCGGACCATACGCCCTTGCCCCCGCGCGGCACAATGTTGCCGTGCGTGAACGCGTCGCCTGAGATGTCCTTCAGCTCCTTACCCACGAAGCTCACGACCACGCCAGCGTGACCGATCGGCACCTCCACCAAGTCGGCGAGATGTGCTTCCACAAACCACGGGTTTAGGTTGTATTGGCCCGCCAGCACGATCTGCTCCTGCAATCCGCGGCAGCCTCCGTTGCGCACGAACGCGTCCGGGTCCTGGAAGTCGTCGTGCGCTTCCACAATCGGCGCCGCCATCTCGCCCCGCGGCATGGGCGCGCCGTCCAGTGCCGTGATGATCGCCACCTTGTCGGGAGGCACCATCGTCACCTCGGTTTGGAACACATCGAACAGCCACAGGTTGATCCGGTGCATCCCCGCCAGCAACACGGCTCCCTGCTTGCCCTTCTGTCCGCCGTTGCGCAGAAAGGCTTCCGCATCCTGAAAGTTCCCACACTCGACCTGCCGCGCCAGAATCCGCTCCGGCGGCATCTGCAAGCCGTCCTTTGCCACCACCTGACCGATCATGCCGGGCGCAATTTGCACCACATGCCGTTTCTCGATCCGGTATTTCCAGGGCCAGTACCACAAGTGAAGTCCCGGCGGCAGCGTCCGCGCCTGATACCCCGCCTCGCCTTCGACTGCAATTATCCGTCCGGGCGGTAATTCAGCGGCTGAGAACTTCTTCACCACATGCCCAACCTGGTCCTCGTGAATCAGAACCCAACCCAGAATGAACTTACTCAAAACGGCCGTAAGGATGATCCACAGTAGGATCGCCGCGGCCACTAAGTACGGAAAATCGGTAAACATACACTCCTCCCTCTTACGAAGGACACCTCGGGCGTCCTCCGAAGTCCGGGCTGCGCACACACGTAGCGCGGACTTCAGACTACGCCGTCTGGACTAAACGGAAGTGGCCGGTTCTAATGAGTTGAGTTACGTTTCCGCAACAGGCGGGTAGGGAATTTGGCAGGGCTGGTTCTACGCATCGGAGCAATCTCCTTCGCTTATCTCTCTATTTGTCTCAGCTCGATCATACGACAACTTTGTCCAAAATGATCCACAAATCCGTGGTGACTCTCGGTAACTCCAAGGGTCTATGGACAATTTAGTCTGAGGTTCCGAAACACGCCGAAGCGGACTCTTTTCCGATCCGCGTCCATCCGCGGCTAATTACTTTTCTTCACCAGCTGCGTCACCGTAATCTTCCGGAACTCCACCGGCCCGTGATCCCCCTGCAGCGTTAACGGCCCGGGCGCCGCCTCATTCGCATCCGTCGCCATCGCCGTCAGCCCCTCGATCTCCACATGGTCGTGCAGCGTCTTCCCATTCAGCACAACTGTCAACTCCCGCCCTACCAGCGTAATGTCGAACGTCTGCCACTGGTCCGGCGGCAGCGTCGCATTCACCTTCGGTAGGACGCGCGAATACAACGCCCCATTGCCGTGCAGCGACACTGGCTTTCCATAGTCGCCATAAATCTGCACTTCATAACGTGCCCGCAGACCCACGCCCGAGTTTGAATCCTGTGCCACTCGAAACTCGATATGCAGTTTAAAATTGCCGAATTTCGCCGC
>DASRHX010000890.1:0-4275 GCA_035650295.1 Bryobacteraceae bacterium
ATATTCTATTTCTTGCCTGTTCTTGCGCGGCGGCGCTCGCTGCCGCGCCGTTCACTTCGGCTGACCTGTCACGCATCCGCTCGGTCTCCGGGGCTGTTCTTTCGCCCGACGGCAGGTACATCGCTTACACAGTCGACAACAATGACACACCGGGCCGTCCCTACTCGCAAATCTGGCTGCACAACATCTCCACAAATACTTCTACGCCGCTCAGCGCCGGAAAGGATTCATCCTCGGAGCCCACTTGGTCACCCGATTCCACCCGGCTCGCGTATGCGGGCAAGCACAATGGCAAATCGGCGCTCATGGTCACTCCGGTGCCCGCCTTCGCGCCGAAATTTCTGGCCGAGCTCGACAGCACAAACAGCCCACTGCCCTCAACAGGCAGTCGCATCACATGGTCACCGGATGGCCGCCGTATCGCCTTCGTCTCCGCCGTGCCGGGTCCGGAAACCTCCGATGCCACGGGCGATCCGATCGTCATCACGCGCTACCTCTACAAGCCCGACCATTCCGAGGGCAACACGCGCTTCAACGACAATAAGCGCCTCCACATTTTCCTCATCGAGGCCGCCGGAGGCCCCATCCGCGCCCTTACCACCGGCACTCACTACGAGCACTCCATTGCGTGGTCGCCCAATGGCGAGGAAATCGCTTTCGTCTCCAACCGAGAGCCGAACGAGGATCAATTTTTCAATTACGACATCTTCGCGCTTCGTGTGTCCGATCTCTCGATTCGCCGCCTCACGGCCACTGAGAACATCGAATACAACCCTCACTGGTCGCCTGACGGCAAGACCCTCGTTTATCAGGGCTGCAAGCGCGGCCTTACCGATCTCGAAACTACGATGGAAGACACGCATGTCTGGGTCATGGGCGCCGACGGCTCGAATCGCCGTGAACTGAAGACCCCCGACAACCGCCAAAGCGAGGCATTGTTCGCGCCGGAAGGCGGCTCAGTCTACTTCACTGTTCGCGAGCGTGGCAGCACCTACCTTTACCGCACGTCCCTCACGGACGCGGCCGCCGAAATCGTCATCGGCAAGCCGGGCGCCGTCGGTGCCTTCTCCGTCGGGCGTAACGGCCAGCTCGCTTATGCCTACTCAAGCCTCACGGACACGGCGCAGCTCTTCCTCGGCTCCACGCAGTTGACCAATCTCAACGCCGCACTTCTTCGGGAACGCGACATCGCTCCCGTGGAACCGTTCACCTTCGTAAGCAACGACAACAAGTATGAAGTGGAGGCATTCCTTACCAAGCCGATCGGCATGACAGCCACCTCGAAACACCCGCTCATCGTCGTGATTCACGGCGGCCCGCATGGCATGCAAGGTCCGGCGTTCAACTTCCGAAACCAGGTATACGCCAGCAAGGGCTGGGCGACGTTGATGGTGAATTACCGCGGCTCCATCGGCTACGGACAGGCGTTCGCCGACGGCGTTTTTGGCGACCAGAATGGTAACGAAGGCCAGGATGTCCTCTATGGCGTGAGCGCCGCGATACGCCGCAACCTGTGGATCGACCGTGACCGGATCGGCGTCGAAGGCGTCTCTTATGGCGGCCAATTAAGCGCGTGGCTGATCACCCAGACCAACCTCTTCAAATCCGCCATCCCTACCGCCGCCATCATCAACCTGGTCAGCTACAACTACACCACGTACTACAACCAGTACGAGCAGATGACCTTCGGCATTTTCCCGCATCAAGGCAGTCTGATGGACATCTTGTGGGAGCGTTCGGCGCTGAAGCACGTCGCCAAGGCCCACACGCCCACGCTCCTCGTCCACGGCGAGAACGATAACGACGTGCCCGTTTCCGAGGCCGAGCAATTCTACATCGCACTGAAGGACGTGGGTACGGAGACCGTATTCGTGCGATACCCCCGCGAAGGCCACGGCCTACGCGAAGTGAAACACATCATCGATTGGACTGACCGGTCGATCCGCTGGCACGAATCGCACTTTCCAAAGTGAGGATTACTACCGCCGCGCCGCCAACCCCTCGCCGTTCGCAGCCCCGCCGAGCTTGCGCGCCTCTTCCCGCACCCGCTCCATTTCCATACGGCTCACACTGTTCGCCTTTCCCTCCCGCTCAAGTGCTGTGAGCACCACGATGGCTTCTTGATAGCTTTCCAGCGCTTGTGCAGTCTTGCCTGCCTTGGCCCACACGTCGCCCAACGCACCGTAAGACTCCGCTACTTCGCCGCGCGCACCCGCATTCATCGGGTTCTCCTTGGAAAGCTTCACGCGCGCCGCCAGAGCGCTCTGTGCTAGCGGAAGGGCCTCCTGCGACTTGCCTTCCAGCAGGAGGGCCCGTACCGTAAAGACTTCATTGGTCGCCAGCAATGTCCGCGTTCGCACTTCGCGTGGATCCAACTCCGCGAGCCGGGAGTAGCGGTCGCGGCCGATCTTCAGTTCGTCGAGTCCCTTCTGCACCTGTCCCGCCTGTGCCAAACCATTCCCGTAGAAGGTATGATCCTGCGCCACAGCCACCTGGAATTGCACGTTACCGGGGTGCCGCCTCAGCAACTCCTCGTCGATCTCCAGGGCGCGCCGTGCGTGGACCAAGCCTTGGTCCATCTTTTTCTGAAAGAAGAGGATGCTCGACATGCGGTAGTTCGACAGGGCAAGGTTGCGCTGGTCGCTCTCGTTTTCAGGCTCGCGCCGCAACACGTCTTCATAGATCGCGTGCGCCCTCTGCCGGTTTTCCAGCACTCCCTGCCACTCACCCATGAGCGAAAAGCTGCCGCTCAGTGCCGTGAAGGTAGCCGCCAGCGAACGTCTGCGCTCGACATTGGCCGGCTCGAGTTCGAGCAAGGCCTGCCGGATCGCCAGCGCCTTGCGATCGTACTCGAGCGATCCGGGAAAGTCGCCGGCGGCCTTCAGCACGGAACTAATTCTCAGGTACGTCCGCGCCAGATCGTCCCGCTGCGCCGTGCTCCCTTGATCGAACACGGCCTCGCGAATCTTCTCGGCCTTGCGGTAGCTGTCGAGCGCCGCCGCGGTATCACCCAGGTTCGCGCCGCCGGGACGGCCCTGTACGTCGCCGATCTTTTCGTAAGCCGCCGCCAGTTCTTCCTGCAACTGCGCTTCGCCCGTGCTTTCGCTCGCCAACCTGTCCAGATATCCAATGGCATTGCGCACCATGCGCGCCCGCACGCTGGTAGAGCCTGGCAGTTCCGCGATGGCGTCATCCATGTCGAAGATGAAGCTATTGGCCAGCTTTCTTACATCGCCGAACAGACGTTGCGACTTTTCGTAATTCTCGCGAGCCAGACGCGCCTGCCACAGTGTCATCCCCAATCCGGCAACCAGCGACAAGGTCACGGCAGCGGCGGCCAGCACCAACGCCTTATGCCGCCGCACGAACTTCTTCACACGGTAGGAAGCAGTTGTCGGGTGCGCTGAAATCGGCAACGACTCCCGGTGCCGGCGTAGGTCCTCAGCCATCGCATCGACCGACGGATATCGCAGCGCCGTCTCAAACTCCATCGCCTTCAATGCGATGTTGTCCAGGTCGCCTTTCAGTTCGGCTTGGCCGGTTACCTCGCTTGGCAACGGAGGTGTCTTAAGCGACAGCAATGTCAGAATTTGCGCCGGCGCCTGTCCTGCGAGATCGAACGGCTGCTGGCCGGTAAGCAGAAAATACATCAACCGCCCTAGCGAATAGGCGTCGCTCGATGGCGATAACGGTTCGCCACGCAACTGTTCCGGGCTTGCCCATGCCGGGGTGAGTGCTTCCAGCGTCATCTCGCCCGCGCTCGACGATTCGGGATCGATCAGTCTCGCGATCCCAAAGTCCAGCAGCTTCGGCTGACCTTCGGCGTTGACAAGAATGTTGTGCGGTTTCAAGTCCCCATGCACGATAAGGTTGCGGTGCGCGAAGGCGACGGCAGAAGCGATTGCCTCCAAGAGGCGCAGTTTTTCGGCCAACCCCGGCTTCTTCGTCTTCACGTATTCATCCAGCGGGATTCCGTCGACAAACTCCGTCACCAGGAAGGGCACACCATCGCGTGCAATGCCGCCGTCGATCAGCCGCGTAATGTTCGGGTGGGACAGCCGCGCCAGAATCTGGCGCTCCATGCGGAACCGCCGGTGCACATAGTCGTTGAGCACGCTCATGCGGATCAGCTTCAGCGCCACTCGCATCGGGAATCCGTCGACCTCGCGCGAAGCCAGATATACGGCGCCCATTCCGCCCTGCCCCAGCAACCGCTCCAGGCGATACGGACCGATCTCCTCGCCGACGCGAGGGTCAGGCAGCGCCTTCATCTCC
>DASRHX010000891.1:0-3688 GCA_035650295.1 Bryobacteraceae bacterium
AAATGATCGAACTGCAAAATCCCGACTGGGCGAAGATTCCGGTCGAACACATCGCTGAGGGCACAGACCGCCAGATGATTTGGGGCGAGCGTCTTACGCTCTGCCGGTTGCGCTTCGCCCCTCATATCGTCACGCCCGTGCACACCCATCATCACGAACAGATGACGATCGTCGAGCGTGGCCGCGTTCTGTTTACGGTCGGCAAGGAACAACGCGTCGTTTCGGCTGGCGAGGTCTTGCACTTTCCGCCGCACACACCCCACGGCGCAACGATGCTCGATGAGGAAGTCGTACTCATCGACATCTTTTCGCCGGTCCGCGAGGACTTTCTGCCGGAAGGCACGCAGCCGAAGCCGGCAGCACAGCCGCTGGATCAGTTTCGGCTCGACGGCAAAATCGCGCTGGTGACAGGTGCGTCGCGGGGACTCGGAGCCGCCATGGCTGAGGGTTTGTCCGCAGCCGGTGCCGTTGTTGCGCTGCACGCGAGCGCCAAACCCGCGACGCCTGCAGTGGCGCAGTGGATTACCGCTGACCTGGTTGATCCCCGTTCAAGCGAGTACCTGATCGCCGAGACGATCGCACGATTCGGCCGAATCGACATTCTTATCAACAACGCCGGCATCATCCGGCGGCAGCCTGCAGCGGAGCACAGTGATGACTTCTGGGATTCTGTTATCGAAGTCAATCTCTCGAGTGTCTTCCGACTTTGCCGCGCCGCAGGAAAGCACATGATCGAGCGCGGTGAGGGCGGAAAAATTGTCAACATCGCTTCGCTGCTCTCGTTTCAGGGCGGGATCACTGTGCCTGGCTACGCCGCAGCGAAAGGCGGCGTGATGCAACTCACCAAAGCGCTCGCGAACGAGTGGGCACCCCGTGGCATCAACGTCAATGCCATCGCGCCGGGATATATGCATACCGACAACACAAAGGCACTGCGTGAAGATCCCGTGCGGAGCCGGCAAATCCTGGAGCGTATTCCTGCGGGTCGCTGGGGACTGCCGGAAGATCTCGCGGGCGCCGCGATCTTTTTGTCATCGCGTGCATCGGATTACATGCACGGTCACGTTCTTGTAGTTGACGGCGGCTGGATGGGCCGCTGAAAGGTTCAGATATGGGCACAACGGTAGAGACTGTACGCGGGTCTTCGGTAAGCGCCGGCCTCTCGCGGATACCGCTGGTCGGCGCATTCGCACGTTTTGTCGGACCGGCTGCGCTAACGGCAGCAGGAATGATCGGCGCAGGCGCTGTCGCGACGCGTCTGCTGGCCGGTGCATGGTTTGGATTCGATCTGCTCTGGGTCGCACTTTACGTCGTTCCGATGGTTGTCATCACCCTCGACTCGGCATCTCGCGTCGGCGTGCTTTCTGGCAAGCGCGGCATGTTCGAGATGATTCGTGACGATATTGGAGCATGGCTCGCCTGGTTCATCTTCATTCCGACTTTGCTCGTGAACGTTATCGTCAACATGAGCCAGATGTCCGCCATGGTCGAAGGCTCGTACGGCATGCTGGGATTCCTGCCACCTGCCGGAGCGGATCGAGGAATCGGACTCGCGGTCGTGACGGTCGTGCTAACCGGAATCACGGTTGCCTCGGCAGTGTTGGGTGGATACAAGCGGATGGAAAAGATCATGACTGCGTTGCTGGTCGTGATTCTCGTTTCCTTCATCATTGTAGCCATCAAAGGCCTGCTCGATTGGAACACGTGGGTCTCTCTCGGGCGCGGCCTGATTCCGCACGTACCTCAACCGTTGCCGGTCGCAGGCGACACGCGTATCCGCGACGGCTTCACGCAGATACTCGCGATTGCAGGTCAGGCGCTGCCACCGTCCGTATTTCTCGCCTACGGATATCTCGCCAGCAACGCGGGATATACGGCGGCCGACATCCGCGCTGCATTCTGGCGAACTGTCCAGAACCTCGGCGTGGTGTGGGGATTGTTTTCGGTCGTGGTGATCGTTGCCGGAGCGACGGCGTTACACGCGGTATACACGGGAACGGGCCCCAACTACCTCGGCGTCAGCCACTATTCACAAATCGAGAGTATTCCAGTTGCCGGCCAGGTCCTGGGGCCTGCATTTCCGGGCGCGCTAGGTTTTATGGCGCCGCGACTCTTCTCTATTGGACTGATTGCGGCGGCATTCACCACGTTAATTTCCGTGTCGTTGACGATGACGTATTTCTGCCTCGACATGGCGCGCAAGGACTGGCACTTCACGAAAAACAACCAGCTCTTTAAGACAGTGTTCGCCGTCTGGATCGCGGTTCCCGCGTTAGTCGCGCCTTTCTGGCAAATGCCTGCTCTGCTAAAGGCAATTCTGGCAATGGTGGGCAATCTGATCCTCGCGCCGGTCGCCGTGCTGGTGATCATGTACTTCGTCAACCAGAAGCGATTAGGAGAGTTCAAGGCGAACCTGGGCCGGAATCTGATTCTCGGAATAACGGCCGTCTTCGCCCTGGCATTGGTGGTTAACGGTTTGGTGGGGTTGTTCCGATGAAAACGGTTTGCTTCGGCGAAATCATGCTGCGATTGAGTCCTCCGGGATTCAAACGGTTCTTCCAGTCGCCACAGTTCGAAGCGACGTTCGGCGGCGGCGAGGCCAACGTTGCGGTGAGTCTTGCGCAATTCGGATGCGACAGCTACTACGTCACGCGTCTTCCGGCCAACCCAATCGGCGACGCCGCTATCCGGATGCTGCGTGGAGAAAATGTTCGAGTGGATCACATAGCGCGGGGCGGTTCTCGCATCGGTATCTACTTTGCCGAAACCGGCGCCAGCCAGCGTGCGTCAACCGTCATCTACGATCGATCGCATTCCGCAATCAGCGAAATGGAACCAGGAAGCATGCCGTGGGCGGACATCTTCAAAGATGCAGTCTGGTTTCACTGGTCGGGTATCACGCCTGCCCTGAGCCCGATGGCTGCAGAGTGTACGCACGAGGCGATCGCAGCCGCCAGGCGTGCGGGTGCCCGTATCAGCGTGGATCTGAATTTCAGGAAGAAGTTGTGGTCACAGCGAGAGGCACAACAGTGCATGCGCCGTCTGGTGCCGCATTCGGATCTGGTCATTGCCAATGAAGAAGACCTGCAATGCGTGCTTGGCATTGATGTGCCGCAGAGCGACGTAACGGCCGGATTGCTTAACGTCGACGGTTATCGGAAAGCTGCGGAGGAAGTTGTAGCCGCGTTCGGTGTAAAGCATGTGGCTGTAACCCTTCGAGAAAGTGCTTCAGCGAGTTTGAACGGATGGAGCGCGGTTCTGTTGGATGCCGAAACCCCTACTGCTTTCCATCGGAGCCAGCGCTATGTCGTCAACGTTGTTGATCGGATCGGCGGCGGAGACAGTTTCGCCGCGGGATTAATTTTCGGACTCCTGACGAACCGGGGCAGCGATGCGTCGCTGAAGTTTGCGGTAGCGGCGAGCGCGCTGAAGCAAACGATACCCGGTGATTTCAATCGCGTCTCGGTGGCCGAGGTGGAGGGGCTCGTTGCTGGCGATGCCAGCGGCCGGGTCCAACGATAGAAGGCGGAGGAGGAGAGTCATGAGAAAGCTAACTTTTGGCGCGGCAATCATCGCCTGCGTTCTGCTGTTGGCCTTATCGGCCCCGGCTCAGGACTATCGCGCCCGTGTGCAAGGATCGGTCACCGACGAGACACGCGCCGTCTTACCTGGTGTCTCTGTGACTTTA
>DASRHX010000892.1:0-3422 GCA_035650295.1 Bryobacteraceae bacterium
ATGAACTGACCCTTTTTCGCCTTGTTGGCGTCATAGACGAGAGCGAAGTTCGAGTCGAGCGCGGCGGCAAGTACCCGGCCTGTGCCGGGGTCAGTGAACTCGAAGGCGTTCGGAGAGACGTTGTTGAGAGGAACATTGTAGAGTGCGGAAGAGAAGTCTCCGATCGAGACTTTCATTACCACGGAATTCAGCCCCTTCAACTCCCACGGAATCTGCACGTTGATTTGGGTAGGGCTGACGAAGTGAAGGCGTCCGGGGAGGCTGAGTTGGCGACTGGGAACGTCGAAGCTGACACTGACGCTCGCCAGCGCCAGGGGAAGCGAAGCTGTCACACCAACCCGGGTTACGTCGCTTAGGTTCTGGCCGAAGATCGAGATATAGCTGCCGGGCGCAAGCCCACGGCCGATAGTCCCGCTCGCGGCGTCCACAACGCCATCGGTGCGGATAACGGGACGAAGGCGGGCCCTGCCGGGAAACACCACCGTAATCCTGTTCGATCCTGAGCCCACTTCGGCCGTGAATTCCTGATCGCCGACCTCGGGGCCAAGATAACCTTCGTTGACGGCAGCGATGCCGAGCCGATCAGTCGTGCTGGATGCGGTCACGATTTCCCCACCCCCAACAGTGGCGCGATACTGCACGGGCAGATTGGCAATGGGGAGACCGTACTGGTCTGTCGCCTTCAGGGCGAGCAGCCCGCCCAGGGGGCCGGGGATTCCGGAATCGGCGATGCCCTCAAAGAAGAAGCCTGTGAGCGCAAAGGCGTCGAAGAGGACATTGTCCGACCGCATGTAGAGGTAAGGGACGCGGATCGACGTGGCGCCGCCGGAAACGACCAGTTCGCCTTCGTAACCACCGGCTTGCGGGGTGCCCTGCAGCGTTGCCGTCACTTGCTGCGTGGCTCCGGGGGCCAGCGGGAATGCCAGCGTGGAGAGCGTGACGCGAGCGTTGTCGGAGAAATTGCGCGGCCGGTTGTCAATGCGGACGGTAAGGGCAGCGTCGCCCAGGTTGCGGAATAGCAGTGTTTGCGGCGTGGGTGTGGTGACGCCGACATTGCCGAAGCTGAGGGTGGATGGTTCCACCACTAATGTCATCCGCGAGGTGTCATTGACGTTCACCTTGCCCGCGCCCATAGCGGTGATGCGCGCTGGGCTGACGAGTACGCCATCGATCGTGTCGTCAATGTCGGCGCTGGCGGAGTTCACGACGCCGGATTTGATCTGCGCGGGCGTGGCGTTTGGGAAGCGTTGCTTGAAAATAGCGGCGACTCCGGCGGCGATCGGCGCGGCGAAGCTAGTACCTTGCGAGGCGATCCAGCCGGAGGGTTCATAAAGAGCGCCATTGGGATCGAGGCGTTGCGTGGCCATATAAAGAGGCAGGCCGGGAGCCACCACTTCGGGCTTGATGCTCGTGATACCGATGTTGGGACCGTAGGAGCTGAAGTACGCGATAGCATTCGCCGTCTGCGCCTCGGCACGGAGCGTCGGATCGAGGGTGACTAGCGCGTTGGGATTGGCGTTCACGAATGTGCGGAGCGCAGCGCCCGGTGTGGCTCCAATCATCGCCAGCGGGATGCCGGTTTCTTCGAGATCGGATGGCGGAAAGATGAAATCGGAGCCACTGGATTGAACGAGAATGACACCAACGGCCCCAGCCTGTTGAGCATGGATGGACTTGGTGGCGAGCAGGCAGTCGCCGCGGTCGATAAGTGCGAGGGAACCGGTGAGCGAACCGTTAGAGAGCGGTGTGCAGGCCTTGCCGTCGTTCTCCAGCAAGCGGACATCCTTCAAAGTCGTCGAGAACGCGGCCGGTGGGCGCGGTCCGCTGCCGAAGAACGTCGCGATCTCGCGGATGGAAGACGGTGCGTTCGCGGGTGTACGGACGCTTGCAACATAACGCTGCGAATTTGTCGTGGCCCCGACGGAGATTGCCGAAGGTGCCGTAGCCGGCGAGCTGATGGTGTTCAACGTCGGAGGCTGGCTGCCGATGTCGCCCTCGTTACCCGCTGAGACGACGACGGTAAGTCCGGCGCGCGTCGCGTTCTGCACGGCGTCGGCTTCAAAGTCGCATGGGTCGTTGCCGGAGTCATAGCACGTGGTGCCGCGATCGGTGGGTCCCCAAAGGGCGTTGGCGCCGTAAGAGTAGATGGCGATGTTCATACCATCCTTCACGGCGTCGTCGAGCGCTTGAATGAAGATGTCGGTGAAGGTGTAGTCGTTGACGCCTGGTGAACCGAGGACCTTGTAGTTGCCGATCCAAGCCTTGGGCGCTACGCCGGAGGCTGTGCCAAGCGGACTGGTCACCTGGCTGCCCGCTGCCACGAAAGCAACACTGGTGCCGTGGCCGACGCGATCGCGCGGGGTGAGGTCGTCCGGACGGGAAATAGCAGGACGATCGCCGGCGACGAGCAGGCTGACATAACTACGCACAGCGATGATCTTGTTGGTTGCGTAATTGCAATCGGCGCCCGAGCAGCGAGGATAGCCAGCGGGCATGGTGAGAGAGGAGTCTTGAAAAGCGGGATGGTCTTTGTCGATGCCGGAATCGATGACGGCAATTTTCACGCCCGCACCGGCGTTTTGCGGACCGCCCACATTGTTCCAGCCGACTTGCGCACGCACCAGATCGAGAGCCTTCACCATGTGCGGCTTGTGCTTCCGCATGGGGACGACGCGGCGAACCCCGGGGAGCGAGGCGAGCGCCTCGGGCGAATCGGAGAGGACAAAGACGGCGTTGGCGACGGTATCGGCGCTACCGGTTACGGTCACATTCCGTTCGGCCAGAACGGCGCGCAGATTGGTTTGCGCGGCGGCAATCCGCGCCTGGGCGTCCGCCGAGGCGGCGCGCGGACCGGCCTTGCCGAAGCTTTCGTCGGCCGCGAAAGGAGGGTCGTTCAACAGCAGCGCATATCGATTGGAGCGAGTCTGCGCAAACAGGGATGCAGAGGTAACGACGATGAGGAGAAGCGCCTGAGTTCTCACGGCTAGGGGGACGTGGCGAGAATGCATTTCGTTCCACTCCTTTATCGCCTATCCATGCGGATATTTGTGGAACAGTGAGCGGGCGGGCGCGCTACCCTGATGCTTGACGATGAAACTGCATGAACTGGCCGCGGCGTTGGGCTGTCGTCTCGATGGCGATGGCGAAGTAGAGATCACGGGCGTACGCGGCATGGAGCAGGCCGGTCCGACCGAGCTGACCTTTCTCGCAAATCCGAAGTATGCGCACAAAGTGAAGGACACGCGAGCGGCGGCAATCCTAGTGCAGGCCACGCTAACAGGACAAGCGATCGCGAGCCTCGTGAGTGAGAATCCGTACCACGATTTTGCGCGGGCCTTGGCGCTGTTTTATCAGCCTCCACGGCCTCTGCCGGGCATTCATCCGCAGGCAGCCGTCGCGGCGTCCGCGGTGGTGGGCGCAGG
>DASRHX010000893.1:0-4812 GCA_035650295.1 Bryobacteraceae bacterium
TCCGAGGCCACGCCAATCAGAGACGCACCGGAAAACGGACTTGCAGTTCCGCCAAGCGCAAGCTGTGCAGCGCGCAGCACGGTGTCCACCGGGATGATGGGTAGCGCATCGAGAGGGTAACTATTTAAGTCCACACCGACGGCTAGCAACTGCTGATAGACCGTTTGTCCATTTACCGGCGCGAGCGTGATCGATACGTCACCGGGCGGATTGCGGAAATTATTGGTCGACCCGGCCATCACGATCAACGGAGTGGAAGCGTAGAAAATGCCCGTGTGGCCACGCACGACTGTGTGCTTCCCACCGATGGAGGGAGTCCAGGCAAAGCCCAAGCGTGGCATGAACTGTGCCGTGGAATTGCGTATCGTCCCTGGATCGATCGTTTGTCCGTTCGGAAACACGAAGCCTTTCACGAGGTTTACAAGATCTTGATTCGTCGCGTCGGACCGGGGATTGAACTGCCCTTCCCAGCGAAGACCGTAGTCGAGTGCCAACGAAGGGGCAATGCGCCAACTGTCCTGCGCAAAAGTAGCCACCTGGCGCATTCCCATATGCGCCGTCAGATTCCCGATTTGGCGACTATAGGTTGCGAGTGGGCCGTCGAAGCGATTCGGCATTGTGCCGCCCGTTCCGAGACTGTCCAGTAATTGCTCGACGTTCGAGCTCGAAACTGTGAAGGCGCCGTACTGATTCGCTCCGAACACCTGGCCCGCATTCACGCGGTTGAAGTCGAAGCCGAGCTTGATGGTATGCGCGCCACGGGTGATTGAAAGGGAATCGGACAACTGCCAGCGCTTGTCGTCCTGGGTAGACGGTAGAAAGTTACGCGCTCCGAAGTATCCGATCGTGCGGATGTCAACCTGCGGAGTGGCGGAGTTGGACAGGCGCGGCCGGAGCTCATACGTCCCGGTGAAGCGAAGATCGTTCAACACCGCGGGCGAGAACATGTGTGTGTACTGTGCGGTACCAGTATGAGTTCGGTCGCGCTCGGTGCCATCGTTGGAAAGCGCGCGGTTCGTGAAGGGGTCGAGTGCACTGCCCGCGCTGACCGCGTTCTTCGCATCCGCATCGCTCGCGTTGTAGCGCAGAGTGAGCCGGTTTCCGTTGGTTGTGTGGTAGTCCGCGCGGATGGTTGCGGCCACGGCGTGGTTCGTTTGCGTAAAAGGACGCTCCTGGCTCTTGAGAAAGGCGAACGCCTCCTGCGTGGCCGCAGTTGGCGTGCGATTCAACAATTGTGCGAACAGGACCTGGCGCGGCGTACGCGACCGCTGAAACTCCAAGGCGCCAAAGTAAAAGAGGCGCTCGCGTTTGACCGGGCCGCCTACAGAGCCGCCGAACTGCTGCAGCGTTTCGAGTGACGCCATATTCTGCACCGGGTCTCTCGCGCCCAATTCCTTGTGGCGCATCTGGTAGAACATCTCGCCATGCGCTTTGTTGGTGCCGCTCCTGGTGATAGTGTTTAGCACGCCCCCGCTCGAGCGCCCATACTCGGCCGAATATCCGGTGGTGAGCACTTGAAACTCCTGAACCGCGCTCTGTGGCACGGTGATGATCAGATTCGACCGCTCGCCGCCGCGGATGCCGCCGAGGAAGGGTTGGTTGTAGTCGGCGCCATCGAGCATGATGTTGGAATTGATGCCGCGCTGTCCGGCGAAGCTTAGTTGCCCACGCGAAGGATCCACCTGCACAGTAGGCGTCAGCACCGCGAAATCGTGAAAGCGCCGGCCGTTGATCGGAAGGTTCAGAATTGCGTTGGCGTTCAGCGTGGATGTGGGAGCTGGAAGGGCAAAGCTCACCGATGTCGAGCCCGATTCCAAGGTGGTCGACGTCGACTCCACATGCAGGACGAGGTCGAGCACGAAGTTGCTTCCCACGGTGACCTCAACACCGGAGACCACGGTCGTGGCGAAGCCGGCGGATTCGGCCTTGACTTCATATACACCGGGATCGAGCAACATGGCGCGATAGCCCCCGCGGGAGTTGGTAGTCAACTGCCGTGTGAAGCCGGTTCCTGCGTTCTTCACGGCGATCACCGCGCCGGCGACCTCCGCGCGCTTAGGGTCGTAGACGGTTCCGATGATCTGTCCCTTATTGGCGTTTGATTGCGCCAAGACTCCAGAAGCAGAAACGACCGTGAGGAGTAGCGTACGGATTGAGAGCGCCAACCATTCACCTCGCTTGAGACCGCTACCTCAGAATAGACGACTTCTCGCGGCTTTGGATAACACGGCTGCGCCGATTCAAAGCCCGGCACTCGATATAATCACAATGTCGTGCGCTACCTGGCTTATTTTCTCCTGTCATTCACCGTGCTTAGTGCCGGCGAACTTGAAGATCAGGCATTCGGCATTCTTCAAAAGAACTGTTTGGGGTGCCACGGCGCCGGGCTCAAAACTTCCAACCTCGACCTCCGCACACGAGAATCGGCGATCGCAGGAGGGGAACGCGGCGAAGCCATCGTTCCCAACTACCCCGAGCGCAGCCGCGTCTATCAATTCGCGTCGCACGCGCAGAAACCGTCGATGCCGCCCGGCAAACAGCTGGCCGATTCCGACTTGGATGTTCTCGAGCGTTGGATTCGTGCCGGCGCCGTCTATCCCGCCGCGCCCGTGGCCAAAGAGGACGACGCCGCCCGCAGGGCCGCGCTCGCCGCGATGGAAGAGCGGCCGGTCACTGAGAAAGAACGGGCGTTCTGGTCCTTCCAAAAACCAGTTCGTCCGCCGGTGCCACAAGACGGAGCTGCGAACCCCATTGACGCCTTCCTCCGAGCAGCCTGGAAAGAGAAGGAGCTGAAGCCTTCGAAGCCAGCCGATCGCCGCACGCTGATCCGCCGCATCTATCTGGACGTTCTCGGGCTCCCTCCCACGCCCGCGCAGATCCGCGCATTCCTCGCCGATCAATCACCCCATGCCTGGGAGAAGCTGGTGGACTCCCTCCTTGCTTCGCCCCATTACGGGGAGCGCTGGGCACGCCACTGGCTCGACCTTGTGCGCTACGCCGACTCGGGCGGCTTCGAGTACGACCGCGACTACAAGCAAATCTGGCGCTACCGCGACTGGGTGACGGCCTCGTTCAACACAAACATGCCGTACGACCGCTTCGTCAAACTCCAACTTGCCGGCGACGAGTACGAACCCGGTAACGCTGAAGCGATTATCGCCACCGGGTTTCTCCGCCTCGGTCCCGAAAACAACATCAAAACCGAGCAGACTCGCATGGACGAGCTCGACGACATCATCTCCACGACGTCGCTGTCATTCCTTGGGATGACTCTCGGTTGCGCGCGCTGCCACAACCACAAATTCGATCCGATTCCGCAGAAGGATTACTACCGCATTCAATCCGTGTTCTACTCGACTCGTTCTCGCGACTTTCCACTCGTGAGTCAAGAGGAGGTCAACAAGCATAAGGCGGAGGTGAAGCGTCTCGACGAACAAATCAAGCCGCTGACCCAGCGTAGGGAGGCGATCGAGAAACCATACCGCGATCAGATCTTCGCCGAGAAAGTAGCCAAGCTGCCCGAGTACATGCAGCTTGCCTGGAAGACACCGGCCGAAAAGCGCACCGAGGGTCAGCGCTTGAACGCCCGCCAGATCGAGCGCACGCTTCAGATCGAGGACACTGAGATTCTCGCCCGCATGAGCGCTGCCGACCTCGCGACGCACAAAGAGACGTTGAGTGCCGTGGAGGTGCTTCGCAAGCAGCGTCCCGCCGACTACGAAACCGCAATGGCAATTGGCGAAGATGGCCGCGCGCCGCTCCCCAGTTACTTCCTCCACAGGGGCTCACCGGGCAGCAAAGGCTCCGAGATGCAGCCCGGCGTACTCACTGTTGCGACAACGGCCGAACCCACATTTCCCTCTCCGCCTGAGACAGCTTCCACAAGCCATCGGCGCAAAGGCTTTGCCGAATGGGTGGCTTCACCCGACAACCCACTAACGGCGCGCGTGATGGTGAATCGCATCTGGCAGCATCACTTCGGCGATGGCATTGTCGCAACGCCTTCCAACTTTGGCAAGACTGGCATGAAGCCTTCGAACCAGGCGTTGCTCGACTGGTTAGCCACGGAGTTCGTGACGTCAGGTTGGGATATGAAGCGGATGCACCGCTTGATGCTCACCTCCGAGGCGTACCGGATGGCAAGTGACGACATCGAATCGAACCTGAAGACCGACCCGCGCAACCGCGCTGTGTGGCGCATGCCCCGCCAGCGCTTGGAAGCCGAGGCCGTTCGCGATTCGCTCTTCGCGGTTGCTGGCACGCTTGATATGAAAGCCGGCGGTCCGGCCGTGCTCCCCTATATCGATCCCACGCTCTTCCAGGGCAGTTCCAAACGCACCTGGAACGGCAAGCCCGAAGAAGATCGCACCACTTGGCGCCGGTCGCTCTACGTCTTTAACAAGCGCAGCATTCGATACCCGCTTTTCGAATCCTTCGATCAGCCCGACATGATCACCTCCTGTGCGCAACGCAATTCATCCACGACTGCCCCGCAGGCGCTGCTGTTGATGAATAATGCGATGGTTCGCATGCAAGCCGCGGAGTTCGCAAATAGGCTGCGCAAAGAAGTTGACGGCGATACGACCGCCCAAATCAAGCACGGGTTTGAGCTCGCACTTGGCCGCATGCCATCACCGCGTGAGCTCGACGAGGTATCGAGCTTCCTTTCGACAGGCGGCGAATTTGCGTTGGCTGAGTTTTGCCAGACGCTATTCAACTCAAACGAATTCGCCTTCATTCCCTGAACCGGCAGCCATGAGCAACTGCACACACCAATCCACGCAACGATTTTGGAGCCGCCGCGATCTGCTC
>DASRHX010000894.1:0-6317 GCA_035650295.1 Bryobacteraceae bacterium
TGCGGAAGAGGAAAAATCAGCCCTCCCGTCCCATCCGAATTCACGCTCGTGGAAGCTCCCGTTACCGCTTGCGTCACTGATTTTGTTCCCAGATTCGTTGCCTGCCCAAACACGGTGATGGCCGGCGCCTGCCTAGCCGGCCGCAATGAAAAAAAGGTTGCCCTCGAAATCGGCGGCGCCGCGTTCACAAACTCCACTCCCGCCACCCAGTAATCGCTATTTATCGTGGCTTCGGTAATTCCCTCTGCTGCCGGTACGCCGGCAAACAGATCGTACGTGTTCGCACCCACCTCCACGGACGAGCCAACGATCATTCCCCGCCCATACTTCGCCTGAATTTGCGCCCCCGGCCGTTGCGGATTCGACAGCGTCACCGTCCCATTTGGGTTCACCGAATAGGTCCCCGACGCCGTGAAGTTACTCTCGGCCCCCGCCCCCACCATCTGCATTCCCGTGAACGTGTAGCTACCATTTCCATCGAACGTCATCGATCCGCCCAGCGAGCGCATATCCTGAAAGCCGCCCGAATGGACGATGAGGAGATGATGGACGTGATATTTGCCCGTGATCGGGTTCGCCGGCAACCCCTGCCCCCACACCGCACACGCCATTCCAGTGGCTATGACACACAAACGCGCGAACCGCATAAGCGCCATTGTAGAGGCATCCGCGAAACTCCGTGCCCGCCGCTGTGTTCCAATCATCGTAAGGAAAGCATGGGTGGGTCCCGTGCATATCGGAGGAGTATATGCGCCTGCCGTTAATTCTGGCCGCTAGTACCGCGGCCGCCGCCGTTCTGCTTGTCGGCAACGATGAGCTCCCCTCGCACGCCGAGTGTGCTCTCTTCACGGAGAAAGGCGCCTCCATGCGTCGCCAAGCCTCGCTCGACGGTACGCGCGCGGGCTACCGCCAATCCAACCTGACGGTTCAGGTCACCGGCCTCCTGTCCGGCCCTAATCGCATCATCCCTGGTGGTAGCCGTACCGACATCTACCAGCAGTACGAGCAGCTTGGTCCCATCGATTCGCAAATCTTCAAAGCCATGGCCGACGCGGGCATCACTCCTGCCCCGCGCACCAACGACTACGAGTTCATCCGCCGCGTCACTCTCGATCTCACCGGCCGCGTCCCCACCGGCGAAGCCGTCGCCGCCTTCGTCGCCAGTCCCGACCCGGCAAAGCGTGCTCAGCTCATCGACGCTCTTATCGCCACTCCCGAGTTCACCGACAAGTGGACCATGTTCTTCGGCGATCTGTTCAAGAACACCACCCGCAACACCCAGGTTGTCCGCTATGCCGAAGGCCGCAACGCTTTTCACGCCTGGATCAAGGATGCCGTCGCCACTAACAAGTCCTACGACAAGATGGCTACCGAGCTCATCGCCGTGGACAGCGCCAACTCCTGGGAAGACGGCGCGGCCAACTGGCTCGTTGGCAGCTTCGTCACCGGCAGCCCCCGCGGCGGACAGGATATCTACGACCAGCAGGCCGCCGACGTCGCCGAAACTTTCCTCGGCAACGCCCACATGAACTGTATCCTCTGCCATGACGGCCGCCGCCACCTCGACACCCTCAGCGTATGGGGCAAACAGGCCACGCGCCTCGAATCTTATGGTCTCTCCGCCTTCTTCGCCAAGACCGCCATGCAGCGCCGCAACGTCAGCCAGCAGCCCCTTCGTTACTACTGGTCCATCACCGACAACCCGCGCACTCCCGATTACCCGCTCAATACCACCACCGGCAATCGCCCCGAGCGCCGTCCCATCGGAACCATTGCCAACGTAACGCCACAATATCCGTTCACTGGCGAAAAGCCTGTATCGGGCGAGGACTATCGCTCCGCTCTCGCCCGCATGCTCGTCAAAGACATTCAGTTCTCCCGCACCATCGTCAACTACATGTGGAAGGCATTCTTCGGACGCGGCATTGTCGAACCGGCCAATCAGTTCGATCCCATGCGCCTCGACCCATCGACTCCTCCGCCCGATGGCTGGACCGTCCAACCCACTCATCCGCAGTTGCTCGACGAGCTCGCCCGCGACTTTCAGGAACACAACTACGACCTCCGCTGGCTCATCAAATCCATCGCCGCCTCGGAAACTTACCAGTTGAGCTCCACTTACTCCGGCACTTGGAAACCCGAATACGAAAAGTTCTTCGCGCGTAAATTCGTCCGCCGCTTGTGGGGCGAAGAGGTCCTCGATTCCATCGTCCAGATCTCCAATCTCCCGAACCGCATGAATCTCGTTCGCGACGATCCGAACCCGCTCTTTTGGGCAATGCAGTTGCCCGAGCCCGCTCTCCCCGGCGGCGGTGTCGGTTCCTTCCTCGATAGTTTCATGCGCGGCAATCGCGACTCGGAAGACCGCCGCTCCGATGGCTCTGTCCCCCAAACCCTCAACCTCATGAACGACACCCTCGTCGTGTCGCGCACCAGGGCCAGCGGAACTGGCGCCGCCGCAAGTTTCGCCCGCCAGTTATTGACGAAATACCCCCAGGCCGCCATGAACCAGCAACTCATCGCCGGCATGTTCCTCACCGTGCTCTCGCGCCCGGCCACCGAGGCCGAAATGTCCACCGCCATGGCCGCCCTCGCCGCCGGTACCACCAACAATCTTCGCCAGCAGAAAGTGGAGGACCTCCTCTGGGCCCTCTTCAACAAAGTCGACTTTGTCTTCAATTACTAACTGAGCCCAGGAGACCCGCCATGAAGAATCAGGAACAATTCAACCGCTTCCTCTCGCGCCACCCGCACTCGCACAAGTTCTTCTTCGAGCGCCCCCATATCTCACGCCGCGATCTCTTCCAATGGCTCGGCGCGGGCGTCACCGGCGCGGCTCTCGCCAACCCCGCCCGCGCCACCGAAGTCGTCTCCACCGCCGGCGTCCAACCCATCAACAAGGCGGAAAACGTCATCTTCATCCTCTGTTCCGGCGCCATGAGCCACGTCGACACCTTCGACTTCAAGATGACGCCCGACACGCCCGCCGGCCTCGTGAAGGCGGAGGTAATCAATGGTCTCGCCTGGCCCTCGGGCCTCATGCCCAAGCTCGGCCAGTCGCTTGGCGATCTCGCTATCGTTCGTTCGGTTCGCAGTTGGGCCCTCCAACACAACCTCGCCCAAACCTGGGCCCAGATCGGCCGCAATCCCACCGCGGCGCTCGGCGACATCGCCCCCAATACCGGGTCAATCGTCGCCATCGAGAAACAAAAGGAGCGCCTCGCTTCGCACGTCTTCCCCATCTTCCTCGGCCTCAATGCAGGCGACATGATCGGCTCCGGCTATCTCAGCTCCCAGTACGCGCCGCTCAAAATTGCGCCCTCTACCGCCGGCCTGCCCGACACAAATAATGCCGACGGCCAAACCCGCTTCGAGAATAAGTACGCGCTCATGAAGGCCCTCGACGCCCCTCTCCGCGCGCCCTCGGTCGACAACGTCGCATTCTCCGATTTCGGCGCATTCTACGAATCCGGGAAAGCGATGATGTTCAACCCCGCCGTCAACGATGCCTTCCGGTTCACCGCCGAGGAAAGCGCGCTCTACGGCAGCACCGGTTTCGGCAACGCCTGCCTCATCGCGCAAAAGGTCCTCCGCGCCGGCGGCGGCACCCGCTATATCCAAATCCACTTTGGCGGCTGGGACCACCATCAGGACATCTACGACACCACCGCCAACAACCGCCTCCCCGCGCTTACCAAACAACTCGACGACGGCCTCTCGCGCATGCTAGCCGACCTCAAAGCCTCCGGCGTGCTCGACAAAACCCTGATCGTCATGATGAGCGAGTTCGGCCGCACCGTCGGCCCCATCACCTCCCAGGACGGGCGTGATCACTTCCTCCAGCAGTTCGCCGTCTTCGCCGGAGCGGGAATCAAAGGCGGCCGCGCCCTCGGCTCCACTAACGCCGACGGCTCCGCCACCGCTACTCACGCCTGGACTCAGGACCGCGACGTCCGCCCCGAAGACATCGAAGCGACGATCTACTCCGCCCTCGGCATCGACTGGACCACCATCCGCTACGACGACCCCTTCGGCCGCGGCTTCGAATACGTCCCCTTCGCCAAGGACGGCCTCTACGCCCCGCTCCACGAGCTGTGGGCGTAACTGTATCATCGGGGAGTGCGCAGGCTCTTTGGCTTCGCTATCTTACTCGCCGTCCTTCCCGGATCGGCCGCCGACTGGGAGCGCGCCAAGCCCGAGTCAGTTGGCTTTTCTACTGCCAAACTCGAGGCCCTTCGCGGCTGGCTGCAGCATCAGCGCACCACCTCGATGCTTATCGTTTCCCGTGGCCGTGTCGTCTTCGAATACGGCGACACCAAACTCGTCAGCAAAGTCGCCTCCGTGCGCAAAAGCGTCCTCGCCATGCTCTTTGGCGTTCCTGCCGTTCACGACAAGCTCGATATTGGGAAAACCGTTGTGCAACTCGGCCTCGACGACGTCCAGCCCTTTTTAGCCGTCGAGAAGAATGCCACGCTCATGCACCTGCTCACGGCCCGTTCCGGCATCTATCACGCGTCCGGCAACGACGATCTCACCTCGCGCTCCCCGCGGCGTGGCGCGCAAATTCCCGGTCTCTACTTTCAGTACCAAAACTGGGATTTCAACGCCGCCGGTACGGCATTTGAAAGGATCTCCGGCAAAGACATCTTCGAAGCCCTGGAAACCTACCTCGCCAAGCCGCTGGACATGCAAGATTTCGTCCGCGGCCGCCAACTGAAAGTCGACAACAAACCACAGTCGGTCCACCTGGAATACGCCATGTATCTCTCCACGCGCGACATGGCTCGGCTCGGTGAGCTAATGCTCCGGAAGGGTCTATGGAACGGCAACCGGATCCTGAATGAGAATTGGGCCACCTCCACCACCACGCTCGTCACTCCGCCCGCGGATATTCACCCGATCGAGCTCTCGCTCCCCACACGTGCCAACGGCCGCTGGGGCTATGGAATGCTCTGGTGGGTATGGGACGCCCCCGTCCACACCGGGATGATCACCGGGCCCTTTCAAGGCGCCTTCGCCGCCATGGGAGCCAATGGCCAATACATCGTCGTGCTTCCCGTGGCCGACACCGTAGTCGTTCATAAGGTCGACTTCGACTCCGACGGCAGCCGTCAAGTCAGCCCCGAGGAGTTTCAAACCATTCTGCAAATGGTCGTTAACGCCAATTGCAACCCCTGCCAGTAACTCATAACACGCGCATGCTAAACCCGCCATCGCAATTAATCACCTGCCCGGCGCAGTAATCTAACAACCCGTCCGCCACCGCGCGTACGCATTTCGCCGGGTCCGCCGTCTCACCCATGCGCCGCTGCGGCAACAGACCCCCCGCGATCTTCTCGTCATACACCGTCTCTAACCGCCGCAATCATGTCCGTGCCAATAATCCCCGGCCGTATCTCGAACACCAGGATTGGGAAAATCCCGGCAGGAAGCGGCGCCGTAGAGCCGGACGTGGAGAGGGGAACTGAAGGCACTGTGCGCAACTGCCTGCAAAAAAGCGCGACACTACATCGATTGCGTCGCCGTTGAACCACTTGACAAAGGTTACAATCGGGTTAGCCTGCGGCGCAGTAAACCAAGGCCAAGCAAGGCCGCACCCATCAGCCCGAAGGAAGTGGGTTCCGGGACTTCGCTGCTGGACGGCGTGTTGTATTCAAGCCAAACAGTGACTGTGGCGTTGTTCGGAATGGTTAGAAGACTGTTCGTGGTGATTGCGACGATTGAGTTCGCCAGGATCTGGGTGCCGACCGCAACGGCAGCGCCAGTGGAAGGACCACTCGAACCTATAATGTCATCGATCGGGGTTGTGATCGTGTGGGTCGTACCCAGTGGGCCGTTGGCGAAAAACTGCATCTGGTGCAGGGTGCCTGTAGTCGCATCGTTAAAGCTGCCAAGCAAGCGAACAGCGACGTCTGTGATAGTGTTACCGGCACCTGCGTCAATCGCGCCACACGCCACATTGACCGGGTTTGCAGCAGGAACGCCACCTGTGACGGTGTTGACATTTGACTGGCAGAGCAAGGTCAAGAGAGCGGCCTGCGAAACGGCTGCGAGCGAAAGAGTCACGCACGCCATCAACAATAGCTTCTTCATTGGGGCTCCTTTGGAAATACGCCGTAAACAGGATTGTGACGATGTCGAGGATAGTGACAGTGCTTACGCTCGTCAAGAGAAAACAGGACAAGTGCACGACAAAACAGTACTAGTACGTGGCTCCTGTCCTAAGAGTGTAATTAGCGTTCAGGAGGCAGCGGCAGATCGCCAACTTACTGTCCAAAGTGAGCGCTTGGCTGCGAGCCTTTCGCGCGAGTGCGGAG
>DASRHX010000895.1:0-2815 GCA_035650295.1 Bryobacteraceae bacterium
GCAGCGCCTGCTCGACTCCTACAAGGACGACGGCAAAGTCGTCGACGAGCTCTTCACCGCCACGCTCGCCCGCCCGCCGCTCCCCGAAGAGCGTACTCTCGCCACCTCGGTGATGGCCAAGAGTCGCACTGAAGGCGCGCAAAACGTCCAGTGGGCTCTGCTCAACCTGGTCGAGTTCCTCTATAACTTCTGAGACGCAACGATGAAACCCATACGTACGATCGGCGACATCCTTCCCACTCGCCGCGATCTTCTCCGCTATGGCGGTTTGGGCCTCGCCGCCGCGTCCGCCGAAACATTTCTGCCCCTCCGCGTGCGCGCAGCGACGACCACGCCCTCCAAGTTCCGTCCCCGCGGCAACGCGAAGAACGTCGTCTTCTACGAAATCTCCGGCGCAATCAGCCACCTTGAATCGTTCGATTTCAAAGAGAGTCCTGGCATGCCCAAAGACATCCAGGTCTCCAAGCTCTCCACCGGCATCTACTTCCCCACAAACTTCTTCCCCAACATCTCTCGGGTCATGGACAAGGTCGCTATCGTACGCTCCTTCGTTAGCCATGAAGAGGTTCACCTCCGCGGCCAGTATTATGTCCAGGCCGGCCGGCCGCTAAACGTCGCCTTCGCGAAAGAGATTCCCTCGCTCGGCTCCGTCGTCGCCTCCGAACTCGAGGCCCGCCGCCGTGAGAGTGACACTTTCCCGACCTACGTCTCCTTCAACCTGGAAACCAATCAGGTCGGCGCACTCTCCACCGGCTTCCTTCCTCCGCAATACTCCGTTTTCGATCTCAATCCACAGCAAGCTCTCAAAGGCATGTCGCTCGATCAGAAAGCGACCGAGTTGCTGGAAGAACGCTGGCGTGTTTTGGAAGGTCTGCGCGAAATTAACCGCGAACGCATGAAAGGCTTCGGCCGCGGCGTGGAGGCCTATGAGGACTTCAGCGTCACCGGCAAGAAGCTCCTCACCGATCGCCGCTGGCCCGCTGCGTTCCAGATCTCTGATGACGACCGAAAGCGCTATGGCAACAGCTCACCCGGCATCTCGTGCGCTCTCGCCCGCAACCTCCTTCGCCAGGACGCCGGCACGCGCTACATCCACATTTGCCAGCACGGTTGGGATCACCATCGCCGGATTTGGGACAAGACCACCGACGACAACCACTACGCTCTTATTCGTGACTTCGATCCAGCCCTCGCCGCTTTGATCGAAGACCTCGCCGCCACCCCCGCCAAAGGCGACGCCACGAAGTCGCTGCTCGATGAAACGCTCGTCGTCTTCATGAGCGAATTCGGCCGCACTCCTGGCCCGCTCAACTTCATCCTCGGCCGCGATCACCACAAGTACGTCTTCCCGGCCATGTTCGCCGGCGCGGGCGTCAAAGGCGGCACCGTGCGCGGTGCAAGCGATGCTGACGGCCGCTTCTGTACCGACACCGGCTGGGATCACAAAGAACAACCGCGCATCGAGAACGTCGTTGCGACCATCTACTCTGCTCTCGGCATCGATTGGTCCAAAGAGGTGCACAACACGCCCTCCGGTCGTGTCTACCCCTACGTCGACCCGCTCGGTGCGAATGGTATCATCCCCATCGACGAACTCTCTGGTATCTACGGCGGATGAGGCTTGCCGCGCTGATCGTTGTCGGCTGTTCGCTCAGTGCTGCCGAACCCGGCATGGTGTTCATCCCCGGTGGAGCGTTTCTGCGCGGCCGCTCCTTCGCCCTGCCCGAAACCGAAGTCAAGTGGTATCCCACGGCCCATAAAGACGACCAGCCGGCCAAGGCTATCACTCTCGCCCCTTTTTACCTCGACGTCTCCGAAGTCACCAACGAAGCCTACGCCGCCTTCGCCAAAGCCACTCGTCACCGCACGCCCTATCACTGGCGCAAAGGCGAACTCCCCGAAGGCAAAGAGAAGTTTCCCGTCGTCAATGTCAGTTGGGACGATGCCCGTCAGTTCTGCGAATGGAAAGGCAAGCGTCTTCCCACAGAAGCCGAATGGGAACGAGCCGCGCGAGGAAACGCCGAAGGGGCCATGTATCCCTGGGGCGACCGCGCGCCGAAGGCCACTGACGCTCGCTATGGTGTCGATAGTCCCGCCGCCGTCTGCGGCAAAACGAAGAACTACTTTGGCCTTTGCGACATGATCGGCAACGTCTGGGAGTGGAACTCCGATTGGTACGGCCGCGCCTACTACGCAGAGGCCCCCGATCAGAACCCCACCGGCCCTGAAACCGGCATGTACCGCGTCCTCCGGGGCGCCTCCTGGTTCGACACCCCCGGCTTGTTCCTCATGGTCTCCTATCGCAGTTGGGCCCGCGCCGCCGAACGCAGCGCCACCATCGGCTTCCGTTGCGCCAAGGATTTTCGCCCTCGCACTAAGCCTGCCGCGGCACGTTCCTTTTCCGCGCGCGGCAGATGAAGCCCAGCGTAAACTTCCGCCGAGTACTCGAGGCCCACCACTTACCGGTAATCCATGCAAGCAGGACTGTTTGGATTTTCCAGTCCGAAAAGAAGCCACAGGTCCGTGTCCACAAGGTGCAAATCGCTTCTGCGTAGCAAATCTGCTCTCTCTCGAATCGTCTCCTGCGACGGCTCCTTACCAGTGAACGGACCAACCTCTGGATGACGGATCACCAACTTCCCAGCGGATCGCATTTCCATCACGAAATCCCAACCGCCCCGCTGGTCTCGCGCCACTTTGCGAACTATCCCGCAGGCAAGATCGTGAACGGCCCTTAGGTCACGCGCCCGAGAGTAGAGATCACGTAGCAGGTCAAGCGACACCAACTCCGGCCTTCGCGCCAAAACGGCCGACT
>DASRHX010000896.1:0-8361 GCA_035650295.1 Bryobacteraceae bacterium
GTCGCGCAGTCCTGCCAACAACGCTTTCCGATCTGGACCGCCGCGGGCGGCGAATTCTTCATCGCGCACGCGTACATCGGGCTGCCCACCTACACCATGCAGAATCCACTGCCGCAGATTCCCGGCAAGGTGCAAGGCAAGGTTCCCCATCGAATTCGAAGCCTCACCCGGACGCTGCCAGATTTGCTCTTCGGTGAGACGTTCCAGGCAATCGGCAATCCGCCCGTAACTCTGCTCCAGCTTACTCGCGGCGTAAGTGCGGAACGCCTGCTCTAATTCCCCTGTCATCCCGCGCACCTTTCCGGCTTCATTGATTCCGCCGAGCGCTTGGCATGTAGGCAGATGTAGTTCGCGCGTTCAATGTCGCGCCAGGTGATGGGTTCGGGCTTGCCGAGGTAGATGTGCTCCAGAAACTCGACGAAAAGGTGGCGCGGGGCAGGGAGTTCGCGGATGACCTCCGGGCCCTTGTCCTCACGCACGAGTGTCACTCCGGTGGCCGCCATGTATTCGAGAATGCCTTTCGAGCCGACAACGCGCATGCGGTCGTCGCCATGCGTTGGCGCTCCTTTCGGCCGGAAGTAATCCATCCGCAGCATCGCCAGCCCACGGTTGTCCATTTTGAATACGCTCGCCGTGACGCTCTCCATGGTCGCCGTCTTACCGAAGTCCAGCACGGATTGCATTGAATATGTTTCGGTAAAATCGCGGCCCGTGACATAGCGCATTAAGTCCACCATGTGGATGCCAATCCAGGGAATCGTACCGCCATAGTTCTCTTTCGTCAGCCGCCAATCGCCAGGTGCGGGTGCCTTGTAGGACTTCTGCGTCGCGACTTGCACGACTTCGCCGATCTCGCCCGACTCGACGACCTTTTTGAGCGCGAGGTATTCGGGCGTGAAGCGCATGGGAAACATCGTCGAGATTTTGCCTTTGGACGCGCGTACGGCCTTGGAGACCTTGCCCATTTCGTCGAACGTCACGCCGAGGGGCTTTTCGGCGAAGATATGCAGTCCGCGCTCAGCGCACTCGACGACCGCGGCGGCGCGTTCGGAGTTGATGTTGCAGACGGCGACGAGATCGAGCTTGTTCTCGTCGAGCAGTTTGCGGTAGTCGGTGTAGATTTTCGCCTTCGGAAACTGACGGCGGGCCTTTTCGGGGTCGGCGTGCATTGCCGCAATGACTTCTACATCGGGCAGGCGTGGCAGAGGGTTTTTGACTTCGGCCACATGTCCCTCGACGCCGATCACGCCGACACGAACTTTCTGTGAAAGTTTCACGGGCCCCGTTTGGGCCTGTAGAAATCCAACGCCACTACCAGCGACGACACTTCTCCTGCTCAGCTTCCGCATGGAGCTAGTGTACTGCTTCGCTTAGAGGACGGCTTCGCTCCAACCTTCGAGAACGGCCTTCACCTTCTGGCAGAACTGGTCGGCGAGCGCGCCGTCGATTAAGCGATGGTCAAAGGTCAACGCCAATTGCGCTTGGGAGCGGATGGCGATGGCGTCGCCTTCGACCACTACCGGCACCTTTTCCACGGCGCCAATGCCGAGGATAGCCACCTGCGGCTGATTGATGACTGGCGTTGCGAAGATGCTGCCGAAGCTGCCGAAGTTGGTGATCGAGAACGTGCCGCCCTGAACCTCATCGGGCTTCAACTGCTTGGAGCGTGCGCGCGCGGCGAGGTCCACAATCGCTCGCTGCAGACCCACTACATTCTTTTCGTCGGCCTGCTTGATCACCGGAACGATCAAGCCGTTGCCACCATCGAGAGCGACGGCGATGCCGACATTGATTTCACCGTGATAGATGATGTTCGTTCCATCGATGGAAGCATTGACGATCGGGAATGAGCGCAATGCGTCGGCGGTGGCGCGCATGATGAACGGCAGGAACGTGAGTCCGAAGCCGTAATGCGCGGCGAACTCGTCCTTGATCTTCGCCCGCAGCTTGGCCACCTTCGTCATGTCGACTTTGTGGACGGTGGTGACGTGCGCCGATGTCTGCTTGGAGAAGATCATGTGCTCGGCGATCTTCCGGCGCATGGTGGACATGGCTTCCACGCGGGCCTTGGGCGCTTCGCCTCGCGCTGGTGGCGGCGGCGCCGGCTGGCGGCGTTCTTCTGGCGGCAATGTGGGGGGCGGCGGTGGCGCAGGGGTCTCCGCCGGGCGTGCACCAGAACCCTGCGAAGCGAGGTATTGCTCCACGTCGTACTTCGTGATGCGTCCGCCGGCGCCCGTTCCGCGCACCAGTTTCAGATCCACATTGTTCTCGCGCGCCATCTTACGCACGAGCGGAGAAAGCGGTCCAGCAGCTTCACCCTCGCCACCGCCGGAATACGCGCTCTCCGGGGGCAAAACCTCGGGCGAGGGCGGTGCAGGCGCTTCCCCTTGAGCGGGAGCCGGTGTGGGTTTAGGTGCGGGGGGCGGAGTGGCAGGTGGAGCCGGCGTGCTGGTCTGCTCTGGTGCAGGAGCAGGGGTGGCCGCCGGTGCAGCGGCGGCTGCCCCCGCTTCACCGATGCGCGCGACCACGGTGTTGATGGATACCGTCGCACCTTCCTGTACGAGAACCTCGCTGAGTGTTCCTGCGGCGGGTGACGGGATCTCGCTATCTACCTTGTCGGTTGAAATCTCGAACAAAGGTTCGTCCCGCTCCACTTTGTCGCCGACTTTCTTCAACCATTTCGTCAGCGTGCCTTCTACAATGCTTTCGCCCATCTGGGGCATCACGACATCAGTCATGCGATTTTCTCCGTCACGCCAGCCGGCTCATTGTTGCCGGCTGCGGTATCTCAATCTCGAACACTTCAGAAAACGCGGCAAGCAAGCTCTCCTTCACGCCTTCGACGGACGCGCTGCAACCGAGCGCGCGCAAGGATGTGACGGGCTTGTTGAGGCCGCACGGAACAATAAACTTGAAATGGTCCAGGTTCGTTTCGACGTTCAGGGCGAACCCGTGCGAGCTCACCCAACGGCTCAAATGCACGCCAATGGCAGCCACTTTCGCCGGGCCCACCCACACGCCCGTTGCGCCTGGAACGCGCTCGCCTTCATATCCGAACTCGCCGATCGCTTCAATAATCACCTGCTCGACGGCACGCAAGTAAGCACCCACGTCGCGCTTCCACTCCCGTAAATCGAAGATCGGGTATCCCACAATCTGTCCGGGACCATGATACGTAACATTGCCGCCACGGTCGGTCTCGTGTACCTCGACGCCGGAGGCAAACAGCGCCTCGCGCGAGAAGAGGATGTTCGCCTCGCGTGCGTTGCGGCCCATGGTAATTACAGGCGGGTGCTCGACGAACAAGAGCTGATCGGGGATCTCGCCCGCCTTGCGTCGCGACACAAGTTCTCTCTGCAACGCATAGGCGGCTTCATAGCCCATGCGACCCAGGTCGCGAAACTCGCATGGCCTCGACATTGGCTAGGCGTTAATGGCCATTCCGTAGACTGCGTTAAACGCTTCTCCAACGGCCTCATAAAGCGTCGGATGGGCGTGGATCGTGTGCAGCATAGTCTCGATGGTTGCCTCGGATTCCATTGCGGCGACAGCCTCGGCGATTAACTCGTAAGCGTGCGGTCCGATGATGTGCACGCCCAATATCTCGCCGTGCGTTTCATCAATGACGACTTTCACGAAGCCGTCGTGCGATCCCAAAATCGTCGCCTTCGAATTCGCCAGGAACGGGAACTTGCCCACCTTGACTTTGTAACCCAGGTCGCGTGCGGCCTTTTCGGTAAGTCCAACGCTGCCGATACCGGGCTCGGTGTAAGTCGCGCCGGGAATGCGGTTTTTGTTCACGGGTACGGCTTCCTTGCCCGCGATATGCGCCACGGCGACCATGCCCTCCATCGTCGCCACGTGTGCGAGCTGCGGCGTTCCGGCCACGATGTCTCCAATCGCATATACACCAGGTTCCGCCGTGCGTTGATAGGCATCCACTTTCACGAAGCCGCGATCCAACTGCACTTTGGTGCTTTCCAAACCGACGTTTTCCGTATTTGGTTTGCGGCCAACGGCGACCAAAAGTTTCTCGAACTCCATCGTCTCGCGGTTCCCGTTGCCGAGCAGAACTTCGACTTTTACAGAGGAGCCGGTCTTCTCCACCTTCTCCACCTTCGCATTGGTTTCAACACGAATCTTCTGCTTCTTGAATGTACGCTCGAGTTCCTTGCTGACATCTTCGTCCTCGACCGGAACGATGCGCGGCAGCATTTCGAAGATTGTCACTTCGGAACCGTATCGCTTGTAAATGGAGGCAAACTCAACGCCGACCGCACCGGAGCCAATGATGCCGAGCGATTTCGGCACCCGTTGCATTTCCAGGATTTCGACATTGGTGAGGATGGTGTCATCCGGCGCGAGACCGGGCAGCATGCGCGCCTCAGACCCCGTCGCAAGGATAACGGCTTTGGCCTCAACCGTACGCGTGCCGTCTGCCCCAGCTACTTCGATTTTGCCGCCACCCTTCAACTTGGCGAAGCCCGCGATGACGTCGACCTTGTTTTTCTTCATCAAGAACGAGACGCCCTTGGAATGTTTGTCGACGATTCCCTGTTTGCGCGCCAACACCTTCGGCAGGTCGAGCGAAGCGCCCTGGCAATGAATGCCCTGTTCCTCGCTGTGCTGAAAGTAGTCCCAAACTTCGGCTGTATGCAGCAGCGCCTTAGTCGGAATGCAGCCGACGAGCAGGCATGTCCCGCCCAACTTCGGCGTTTTCTCAATCAATGCGGCCTTCAGACCATATTGGCCCGCTCGCACGGCGGCAGAATACCCGCCGGGACCGCTCCCGATCACAATAACGTCGTATGACATGGAAACCATAAGTTTATCACTGTGCTTATGTTTCGCCCCCGCTGAGGATAGGCGTTCAAGCCGCAACCCGCCGCCTCCCCATGCGTCCATGGACAATAGAAACATGCGAGCTCTTGTTCTTCTTTGCCTTGCCGCGTTTTGTCTGTCTGCTCAAAACGCGCCGAAGAAACGGCCCGCCGCCAAGCGGCCCGCTGCCGCCAAAACGGGTCCGGCCAGCAATGACATTGCACCGGCCCAACTGCACGCAATCGCTTCCATGCGTGCGGAAGGCAGCAAGCTTTACTCCGAGGCAGGAATTCTGGGCTTGACAGGCCTTGCCGTTGGCCAGCCCGGGTCCAAGGATATCTTCGACGCTGCGCGAGACCGCCTTCTTGCCACTGGGCTGTTCGAAAGCATCGGTTATCGCTACACTCCGGGCCCTGGCGGGCAAGGCTATGCGTTGACATTTGAGGTTGCCGAAATCGCGCAGGTCTACCCCGTACGCTTTACTCGGCTCGGCGTCTCCGACGAAGAGGCCACGGCGGCGCTCAAGAAGACGCTGCCATTGTTTTCCGGCAGTATTCCACCCACGGACAAGATTCTGGCCCTGGCCCGCAAAACACTCATCGATTTACTTGCCGCGAAGGGAATGCCGACGCCCATCTCTACAAAGGTGACCTCGGACAACCCGGCCGATCTGCACGTTCTCTTTTACCCGGCGGGCGCGCCGCCGATTATTGCTGAAGTCCATTTCCGTGGCAACAAGATCCTGCCCACACCCCCTCTTCAACTCGCCATTCATGGAGTCGCCATCGGGACTGAATTTCGAGAGCCTTACTTCCGGCAGGTTTTGACCAACTCCATTGTGCCGCTCTATGAGGCTCGTGGAAGGCTGCGGGTGAAGTTCCCGAAGATCGATGTAGCCAATGCAACCAAGGTGAAGGGCGTTTCCGTCACGGTCGACATCGAAGAAGGAGAGTCGTACAAGATCAGCCATGTGTCGGTCACAGGCGCCGAGCCGCTCAACGAAGACCTGCTCGCCACGGCCAAACTCAAAGAGGGTGATATCGCCAACTTCGACGAAGTGCGCGCCGCTCAGGCGCGCATTCAAGACAATATGCGCCAGCGCGGTTATTTGAAAGTGACTTCCACGGTCGACCGCTCTCTGGACGACAAGAACCTCACCGCCGATCTCACCATCAAAGTGACCCCCGGCACGCAGTATAAATTCGGCAGGCTCACCATCACCGGTCTCGACCTTATCGGTACACCTGCCGTCGAGAAGCGCTGGGCCATTGAACCAGGAAAGCCGTTCAATGCTTCCTACCCCGAGTTCTTCATCAACCGGATCAATGAAGAGCGCATGTTTGAGGACCTTGGCCGCGTCCACCACACGCTCAACATCAACGAAGCGACTGAAACGGTTGATGTCACCCTGATCTTCTCTCCGGCGAAGCGCGAGGAGAAGAAGGAGAAATTCTGACTTCGCGCTGTCGCGCGTCGTCCGTATTACTCGGCCCGCAACATCGCCGCGGGGTCAATCCGTACCGCACGAATCACCGGCGGCAGTGCCGCCAACAGTGCCGCGGCGAAGATGGTCAGCAGCGGCAGCGTGAGCATCGCAAGATCCGTCGCCCTGACCTGATACAGCAGACGCTCTATATACTGCTCGCACGCCACGCCCGCACCCAGTCCAGCGGCCGATCCTACGATGAGCATCGCGAACACTTCGGCGGTTACGCGCCGGGCGACGTCGCCGGCTTGCGCACCCAGCGCCCGGCGAATTCCAATTTCCCGCCGCCGCTGCAACACGGCGTAGCTCAACACACCATAGAGCCCCACGGCAGCTAGAATCAGCGCCACGGCCGCAAAGAATGCCGACAGCACAGCCAGCAGCCGCTCGCGAATTGTCTGGTTCTGCACAAGTTCCGTCTGCGTGCGCACGTTACTCACACGAAACTCAGGCCGCGCAGCCTTCACCGCCCGCCGCAGGGAAGGAGCGAGCGCCGCCGCATCGTCACCCTTTGTCCGCACGATAAACGACCCCCAATCCTTCGCCTGCAACTTGTCGTTAGCGTCCGTACTTCGCGCTGGCAGATAGATCGTCGGCCGGATCGCCTCCCGCATGTTCCGGTATCGGGCGTCTTTCACATAGCCCACGATATCCGACCGCACCCGCTTTTTAAACCGAGTCGTCTCAAGCGACCGCCCCACCGGACTCTCTCCTCCGAAATACCGGCGCGCGAACGCTTCGTTCACGATTGCCACTGCTGGGTCGGCCTCCTCCATCCGGAAGTCTCGGCCATCGATCATCGGGATCTTCATCGTCTGCAACCAGCCCGGCGACACATCGAGAAAGTACGGCTCCGCATCGCTCGATGGTGAGTGCCCATTTGCCCAGACGTGGTTCGACCAACCGTTCCCGCTCATCAGTGCCCATCCCGCTCTCGCCACCGACTCCACTCCCTGCTGCTCCCGCAACCGCTGTTCCACTTCCTCCCATGCCGTTATCGGCTGGCCCTTGGCCGCCGTCTCCAAAATGAGCACGCGCTCCGCTGTGAATCCGGTGGGCTGGTTCGACATCCGCTCAAAGGAGGCTACGAACAGTCCCGTCACGAAATGCACGAGGAAACAGAACGCCACCTGCGCCGCTACCAGCGCGTTCATGAGCCGCCGCCGCGAATGTGGATCGTCGCCACCCTTCAGCGCGCTCACAGGTTTCACTCCGGAGGCCCGCAATGCAGGCACGAGCCCAAATAGTACGGTTACTAGCATCGCCAGGGCCGCGCCAAATCCCATGACGCGCCAGTCCGCGGCGAGCATCAACCGCGCAGGGTTGTTAGGAGGGTTGATCATGCTCACGACAAACGGCGCCGACCACCACGCGAACAATCCGCCCAATGCAGTCGCGAGCAGCGCCAGCATGACGCTCTCCATCAAGACCAGTTGCACGAGCCGCAGCCGCCCCGCGCCGATCGATACCCGCAGCGCCAACTCACGCGCGCGCATCGCCGCCTGCGCCGTCATGAGGTTCGCGACGTTCGCGCATGCGATGAGCAATACGAGCCCTACCACCACTCCCAGAATCATGAGTGGACGGCGGTAGTTCTTCTGCATTCCCGACACGCCCGCTGATGCCTGCTCCAAATGCACCGGCGCGCTCACGTAGTCGTCAATCCGTTCCTTCGGTGATCCCGGCGGCCAATTCTTTACCTTCTCCCGCCGGAAATTGTGCAGCGAAGCCTGCAGCTTCTGTCGCACCTGTTCCCCGTCGCTCCCCGGCTTCAGCCGCACCCATGTGCGGAACCATCCCCAGCTCGGATTGTCGATCGCTTTCGCATTCATCATCGTGGGAATGAAGAAGTCCGTCATCGAGCCTGTTTCGGTCCCCAAGAAACCCTCTGGAGCCACACCCACAATCTCGTACAGATACTCCCCATGGCGCAGGTTCTTGCCGAGCACTTTGGGATCGCGCCCGAACCGCCGCGTCCAGTAGTCGTACGACAAGACCGCAACAGGATGCTCCCCCGGTTTCAGATCGTCGCTTGTGGTGAGCAGCCGCCCCAA
>DASRHX010000897.1:0-2949 GCA_035650295.1 Bryobacteraceae bacterium
GACGAACGTCAACGGTGCCAATTTCAAAGCCGCTTCCGTCGCCGCTTGTCCGCGGTAAGTATCAATGGCCCGCAACAGATCGCCGATACGTGCCGGATCGGTGATGGCCGCACGATTGCGCGTTACGACCGGGGCGAGGGCACCTCGCAGGTCCGCCGACACATCCCGTTCGGCGCGACCAGTGACGATGGCGTAACGAAATACGTTTCCCGCGATGGCTCGGACGCGATGTGCCGTTTCATTGTGGCCGCGAGCCTCAACCCGTTTCAGGGTAACAAGCAGCTCCGGTGCCTTTATCCTGGCGATCGGTAACGGGCCGAGGTAAGGGAACAGGAAGTCTTCAAGGAAGCGCAGATTGCGTTCGAAAGTCTTTGGCGTGAGCTTCTGCCGTTGCAACTCCATCCACTCGCGGCCGATCGCTTCGAATGTCTCGGCCATCGCGACCTTTTCCGCTTGCCGCTTCGCACTGGGATCGATGCCGTCAGCAATGAGCTTGCGGGCTTCGTCGCGCTTCTCGCGAGCGCGTTTCAATCCAACGTCGGGGTAAGCGCCAATCGCGAGCAGCTTCTCGCGATTTTCAATTCGATACTTCAAGCGCCACAGGCGCGAACCGTTCGGATTGACGAGTAAGAACAGCCCTCGCTCGTCAAACAGCTTGCGGGGCCTCTCCGTCGCTCGCGCGGCCTTTATAGCGGCTTCGGTCAACATTGGGGGTATCGCCTCTCGGGTCTGGGCGTCGTACCCCTTCCCTATACCCCCAGCTGTGCTAGGCTGTCAACGGACGGCAGCGGCTCACTTTGGAGTGAAACCTTCGGTATTTATAGGGTTTTCTAGTGATCCAGCGGACTTCAGTGGAAGTCTGTGGATCTACGAATGGCTCCCCGGGACGGATTCGAACCGCCGACCAACGGATTAACAGTCCGTCGCTCTACCGCTGAGCTACCGGGGAATGGGAGGGTCTGCGAAGGGCCGCGATTTTGCGGAAAGCGGCGCGGCAGGTCAAGGAAGAAAGTGACGATCTGACGAACGATGCGGATATCGACGTTGCGCTCTAGCAGGCGTAATTGAATTGATATACGAGCGTGTGGATCCGCACGATATTCGCGGGGCCGGTCGACTTTGCTTCGGTGCGTTTGCGCTGCAGAGCAGGACGTTGACGGCGAGGGCGGCGGGATTTGGCCTGGCGTTTCATGATCAGCTCCACCGGTGCGCATTGCGGCGGCTGACGCCGGTGAGGATTCGCTCGATGCGCCAGGCGCTCATGTGCGTGTGGCGTGCGACGACCGCAGGGGTCATGCCGTGGCGGGCGATCATCGTCCAGATTTGCAGCGCGTATTCGGAAGGGACTCTCGGCTTGGTACTCATATAGCGATTCGACGACACCTCCAGGGGGAGGCATCTGCACGATAGGCTGCAGGCCGACCTTTGGCCGCCAGCGACCGGCTGGAACGGGCTACAGGCGGGCGCCTAGCGGGAGCCGAGTTACAACCTCATGTAGATTCTAGGTTGTTTTTAAATCAGCGACTTAAGTGGTATATCTGTGGCGTGGTATTAAGCGGAAACTCCCTCTCTGAGCGTCCGTTCCATGCGCCGCAGCGCTTCCTCCAGCGTCTGCAGGCTGCAAGCGAAAGAGAGCCGCAGATGCCCGGGAGCGCCGAAGCCGGTGCCGGGCACGACGGCGACGCCGCCATGATTCAGGAGGCGTTCGGCCAATTCGTTGTCGTCCCTGACGCCCATCATCGCGATCGCTTTATCGACGTTCGCGAAGGCGTAGAAGGTTCCCGCTCCCTGCAGGCACGACACACCGGGTAGTTTATTGAGTCCGGCGACGATGAAATCGTGCCGCTGCCGGAAGTGGCGATTCATTTCCTGCACGCACGAGATATCTCCATTGAGCGCGGCAGTGGCCGCCTTCTGCGCGATGGATGAAGCGTTCGACGTGCTCTGGCCCTGGATCGTGGCCATTGCCGTCACCACTTCGACCGGGCCGCCGCAGTAGCCGATGCGCCAGCCGGTCATCGCATACGCTTTCGACACGCCGTTGGTCGTCACTGTGCGGTCGTACAACTCCGGACATACGTGCGCGAGACTGACGAACGGTTCGCTTCCCCAGTAGATGTGTTCGTACATGTCGTCGGTGCAGATGATGACTTGAGGATGGCGCACGAGAACGTCGCCCAGTGCCCGCAACTCCGCACGTGTGTATGCCGCACCGGTCGGGTTGCTCGGACTGTTGAGAATGAACAGCTTGGTTCGCGGCGTGATCGCCGCTTCCAGTTGAGCGGGAGTGATCTTGTAGCCCTGGTTGGGGCCGGCATAAGGCATGACAGGCACGCCATCGGCCAGCATCACCATGTCCGGGTAAGACACCCAGTACGGCGCGGGAATCACGACTTCATCGCCGGCATCGATGACCGCGAGGATCAGGTTGAAAATCGTCTGCTTGGCGCCCGTCGACACCAGGATCTGGTTGCGCTTGTACTCGAGAGAGTTTTCGCGCCGGAATTTTCCGATGATTGCGTCCTTGAGTTCGGCAGTGCCTTCGACCGGTGTGTAGCGTGTTGCGCCTTTGCGGATAGCCTCGACGCCTGCATCAGCGATGTGCACTGGCGTATCGAAATCAGGCTCGCCCGCGCCCAGGCCGATGATGTCGCGGCCCTCGGCTTTGAGCTGCGCCACTCGTCCGGTGAGGGCGACCGTGGGGGAAGGCTTGACGCGCTGGACGCGCTTTGAAACTGGTAAACTCACGTCGACACCGAAGGATTCGAAAAGGATTTGTTCGGGAAGCGTCTGGCCTGCAGCCGACTGCGACGGTTCCGTAGCGATACCGGCGCCATTCTAGGCCACGCAGGCGCCGCTGTAATGCAGGAAAGCGCCAAACCGCGGTGGCATGACGCTTGAGCTGATCGACTCCGGTCCCCATGGTCCGATGTCCACCGTTCGGTCTGC
>DASRHX010000898.1:0-3032 GCA_035650295.1 Bryobacteraceae bacterium
TTTTCCATCGTATCGCATTTGGATGACGCAAGCGAGCTTCAACGCCTGGGACGCGCGTAACAATCTCAACAACACGATGAACGACATCACGTTCGTGCTGGGGAACCATCGCGTGATCTACAATGCGGGCGCGGTTTACGCGGGCAGTCCCTATATCGGACCCAGCTTCGACACACCGACCGGCCGCCGCTGTGGTTATGCGATCGAGATCCCGCCGGACGACCGGTTTCTGGGCGATTCGGCGTTGCAGCTCGATTGGCCCGGCGGCCACGGCAACGAAAACACGGCCATCCAGGAGCAGATGGCTTATTGGATCACTGACCAGATTAATCTCGCTTTCAGCCATCGTTACCACATCCGCCTTGCCGTCAATGGCGTAACCGACATGCAACGCGGCGGCGTCTTCGAAGCGGTCATCCAGCCTGGCGGGGACTTTATCGAGCAATGGTCACCCGAACAGACGGAAGGGCACTTTTTCAAGATCGACCGGGCCTTCGAGTTCAACGATGGGGGCGGCCTGAGCGCCGATCCCGAGCCGCAATTGCGCCTCTACACCACACGCGACCTCGTGAATGGCGGTCTCAAGAAAAAAACCGAGAAGTACCGCTGGTACTGGCTGAAGCGTTCCCTTGAGACTGCCAATGATTATACCAACGTCTTCGTGCTGGCCGATGCCTTGAACGCGGGCAATCTCGAAGAGTACACCTTGCAGACCGAAGCGCTTGTGGATGTCGATCAGTGGATGGGCATCTTCGCCATGGAACATATTATAAATAATTTTGATAGCTGGGGCCACGATATCGGCAAGAACATGTATATGTACTTTCCCAACAACGGCCGGTCCCAGATTTACATGTTCGACCTTGACTGGCTGATGCTGGTTTCACCGGGCGGCCCGGGCAATTACACGGCCTCCACCGGCCCGCTCTTCAGTTCAGATGACCCGACCGTCACGCGCATGTACAACCATCCGCCGTTCAGGCGCGCCTATTTCCGCGCGGTTCAGGACGCCGTCGATTACGCGTTCATCACGGAGAAGTATGAAGCGGTGATGGACAACAAATACAATGCGCTGGTGGCGAATGGCATCACCTTGTGCGACGGCCAGGCGCTCGCCGCGCCCACGGCGGTGAAGACCTGGTTCAGCCAGCGCCGGACGTATCTCGTGGGCCAACTGAACACTGTTGCGTCGCCGTTCACCATTGCGGGCTCAAGCAGCCTTACTGTCACGTCCAATCTTGTCACCCTGAGCGGCACCGCGCCTATCCGGGTGAAGACGATCGAGATCAATGGCGTGTCATGGCCGGTGACATGGACGAGCGTGAGCAATTGGACGTTGCGCGTGCCGCTCCCTGCCGCCACGAACGAGCTCGACATCGTGGGTTACGATAACCGGGGTAATCTCGTGTCCGGCGCGAGTAATCGCGTGACGGTCGTTTACAATGGGGCGCCTCCGCCCGAGGTCGCGCCGATCGTAATCAACGAGATTATGTACAATCCGCTCGTGCCCGAAGCGGAATACGTCGAGCTATTCAACCCATCCGACACCTTCGCCTTCGACCTGACGGGCTGGCGCTTCAACGGGCTGGACTACACGTTTCGCGATGGCAGCTATCTGGCGCCCCGCAGTTTCCTCGTGATTGCCAGGAATGCCACTGCGGCCTTCGCGGCGCACCCGACGAACCTCATCGTGTTCGATCAGTTCGATGGAAACCTTCAGACCGACGGGGAAACCCTGACCCTGATCAAGCCCGCCCTCACAACCGGAGCGGTGGATGTGGTGGTTGCTAAAGTACGTTACGAAAACACTCTGCCCTGGCCGGGCGATGCCAATGGGGGTTGGTCTCTCCAATTGATCGACGCGCAACAGGACATGAGCCGAGTTGGGAACTGGAGCTCTGACCTGGGCTGGGTATTCACGACGCGGACTGGCAACATTCAGAGTGCGACGAACCTGATCCTGTGGATTTCGGCGATCGGCAACACCTATATCGACGATGTGACCCTTGTTGGCCCCGGCGGCACGAACATCGTCATTAATGGCGATTTCGAGTCCGACCTGGGGCCGCCGTGGATGCTGCCTGCGAATTATTCGACCTCCACAATTGTAAGTAATGTGAGCCATTCGGGTCAGCGCAGCCTGTTTCTCAATGGCACGAGCGTCGGCGGCGGCGCCCTGGCCACCTCTGTTCAGCATCAGTTGCTCGGCCGCGTGGTCACCAATGGCACCTACACACTTTCCTTCTGGTGCCTGGCCAATACCAACTCCATGCCCATCGGCATCCGCACGTTGCCCGGACAAAACCTGCAGATGTCCGCCACCTCCGCGAGAGTGCGTTCGACGCCTGGAGCAGCGAATGCCGTCGCCGCCACGCTTCCGCCTTTCCCGCCCCTTTGGCTCAACGAAGTGGAGCCGAATGGAGGCACGCCGCACGCGGGTCCATGGGTCGAACTTTACAACGCGGGCCCCGATCCTATCCCGCTCGACGGACTCTATCTTGCGAATAATTACACGAATCTCACCCAATGGAATTTCCCAGCAGGCTCGGTCGTCAACCCCGGCGAGTTCAAGCTGATCTTCGCGGATGGTAATACCGGCCAATCGACGCCGGCCCAGCCGCACACGTCCTTCAGCCTCGGTTCTGGTTCGGGATCGCTAGCTCTTTCGCGTATGCACGACGGCGAACCTCAGGTGATTGATTACGTGAACTACGAGGGCGTCGACGCCGGTCGCTCCTATGGTTCGTTCCCCGACGGCCAATCCTTTGACCGCCTGGAATTCTTTTATGTCACGCCCGGCGCGCCAAACAACAACGATGCTGCGCCTGTCGTGGTCTACATCAACGAGTGGATGGCCCAAAATAGCTCCACGCTCGCAGACCCGGCTGACGGCCAGTTCGAGGATTGGTTCGAACTTTACAACCCGGGCAGCGAAGCGGTGGACCTCTCCGGTTATTTCCTGAGCGACGAAAACCGGCTCCAGTTTGAAATCCCGGCTGGTTACATTATTCCGCCGCAGGGTTACCTGCTCG
>DASRHX010000899.1:0-3017 GCA_035650295.1 Bryobacteraceae bacterium
GTCACAGTTGGGGACCACAACTCCTTGAAACGGAAGGGGTTGAAAACAAAATGGTTGAGCGGTGCACCGGAATCTGCCTTCTAAGCAGAGGGTCGCAGGTTCGAGTCCTGCCGCGCCTACCATTTTTCAATGGCTTACGCCCTACTTCTTAGCTGGAGCCGCGAGAGATTTCGGCGATCCAGAAGGTCACGCTTCCGAACGCGACGAGCGTAAGCGTCTGGGGAATCCATATTGAATGAAAGCGTGCTGCCGGCGAGAATGGCAGGATGCGGAGCAAGCAGGAGATCCGGCGGATAGTGGAGGGTTTCGAGTCGAGCGGAAAGACGCGCCGGGAGTATTGCCAGGAGCACGGGATTTCGATCACCACACTGGATTATTGGCGGCGCAAGCACAACGCCAAGCCGAAGCTGATGGAAGTGGCCATCGAGCCGCAGCGGACCGGGCCGGGCTTCTCGCTGGTGCTGGCCAACGGGCGGCGCATCGAAAGCTCGTGGGAGTTTGTCGAAGCCGATCTGCTGCGGCTCATTCACGTGGCTGAGGCGTGAGGCCGTGTTCGGACTGGGGCCGGCGACGAAGATCTTTGTCGCCATCGAAGCCGTGGATATGCGCAAAGGGTTCGAGGGATTGTACGGACTGGTGCGCGATCAGCTCGGCCAGGATCCGCTGAGCGGGTATCTGTTCTTGTTCTCCCATCGTACGCGCACGCGTTTGAAAGCCTTGGTGTGGGACGGCAGCGGATTGTGGGTGTGCGCGAAGCGTTTGGAGAAGGGCCGGTTCCGGTGGCCGGACGCAAAAGAGAAACAACGCAGCGTAACCATGCGCGCCGAGGAATTGGGGATGCTGGTCAATGGCCTCGATCTGAAACAAGCGCAGCCACGCAAGTGGTACCGGCGTTCGGCGTAAAAGAGAGCAGAAACCTCTGGAACATTTTCGCGTGCTCGCGTACTATAGAATTTCCCCACCGTGAACGCTCCCGCGCGCATCGCCGAACTGGAAAGGCAACTGCACTGGGCGCAGTTGAAAATCCAGTCGCTGGAAGAGTTGTTGCGTCAGGAGCGGATTCAGAAACTGGGTCCGAAGAGCGAAACGCTGAGCAATCTACAACTTGAGTTGTTGGCGGATGAAGAACCCGGCGTAACAAGCGATGAAGTGGAAGCGGAAGCGCGGCGGGAAGTGCTGACGAGCGCCACACCGCGAGAGAGCAAGCCGCATCCCGGGCGCAAACCGCTTCCACGGAATCTGCCGCGCGTCACCATCGTGGTTCCCTGCCAGGAGCGCACTTGCACGGCGTGCGGGGAGGAGACGGCGGTGATCGGCTACGACGAAAGCGAGCAACTGGATGTCGAGCCGGCGCGTTATTTCGTGCGGGTAACGAGACGTGAGAAGCGAGCCTGCCGTCGCTGCTCGACAGTGATCGCGGCGCCTCTGGCCGAGCGCATCGTGGAAAAAGGACTAGCCAGCGATGCGGTGTTGATCAACACAGTGGTGGCGAAGTATTGTGATCATGTCCCGTTGTACCGGCAGTCGGTGGTGATGGAACGTGAGGCGGGCGTCGAGATCGGCCGTGCGACCCTGGACGGTTGGGTGATGCGGGTGGGCGAGTTGCTGTTGCCCGTAGTCGGAGCGATGCGGCGGGATCTGCTCACCGCAACCTATATACAGGCGGATGAAACTCCGGTTCCGGTGCAGATGCACGATGGACGTGGAGAAAATCATCAGGCGTATCTGTGGCAGTACGGAAAGCCGGGCGGCGAGACGGTATTCGACTTCTGTATGGGCCGGGGCCGGGAAGGTCCGCGCAAGTTTCTCGGGGAATGGGAAGGGATTTTACAAACCGACGGGTATGCGGCTTATGACGACATCGGCGGGCCGAAGCTGGTGCACGTGGGCTGTTGGGCGCACGCGCGACGCAAGTTTGTCGACGCGGTGAAAGTGAATCCGCAAGATGCCGCGGCGGTGGCGATGGTCACGCGCATGGACGCGCTGTTTCTGATCGATCGCGATGCGCGGCAACGACAGTTGAGTTCCGAACAGCGTCACGCGCAACGCAGCGAATACGCCGAGGAGTGGCTGCGGGAGATTCGCGCAGCCTGCCTGGCACTGTCCCAGCAAGCGTTGCCGAAAAGTGCGCTGGGGCAAGCGGCGGCCTACACCTTAAATATGTGGGCCAAGCTGCGGCGGTGTTTCGATTATTCGGAAGTGGAGTTGTCCAACAATCTGGCCGAGAACTCGATGCGGCCCGTAGCGCTCGGACGCAAGAACTGGCTGCACGTTGGCAGCGCGCAGGCCGGACCGAAAGTGGCGGCGATCCTCTCGGTGGTGGAATCCTGCCGCCGACTCAGTGTGCCCGTGAAGGACTACCTCGCCGCCGTGTTGCCCGGACTGAATCGGCGAACCCTCTCTGAAAGTCGCCCTCTTGACTCCCGCTCGCTGGTCGGCAGGCCTTGATCGCAGCAACTGACCCCAGGCCAAAATAGGTAGGGATGTTGCTGAAGCCGGATCCGCTGCTCTGGTCAGCTATCGAGCACAGACGCATAATCCGGCTCTCGTATCACGGCAAGGACCGCGTGGTGGAGCCGCACGATCACGGAATCCTCAACGGCTCAGTCCAATTGCTGGGCTATCAGATCGCCGGCTCCAGTAGCCGTCCCCTTCCTAACTGGATTCTCATGAAGGTGCATGAGATGGATGATCTCGAGCTGCTGGAACAGACATTTCCCGGTGGACGGCCCACTTCCTCCGGCAAACACCTCCAGTGGGACATCCTGTTCATCCGAGTCCACGCTACCGACTGAGTCTCCTTACGCCTCCCCAATCATTCGCCCTGAAACGTTTCTACAGTATCCTGACTTGGGTTGGCCGGACGCTTACGCTACATCGGACCAAGGAACGCGCCGAACCACACGGCTAGGGCGACTTTTGATAAACGTCGCCCATTAGATGGAACCCGATCCAGAAGGCGCAGAGGGCCAGCGCGAGGAACAGAACTACGAGCGCTCCGGACGCCTTATCGGAGA
>DASRHX010000900.1:0-6713 GCA_035650295.1 Bryobacteraceae bacterium
GAGCGGGCTGGCAACAGTGACGCGCGAGAACAGACTCGTGCCGCCGGAGCGCACCATCTCTTCCACAGACATGCGCGCCAGGTCGAGGTGCGTGTTCATGTTTGCACGCACCGACGTGGAAATTGGAGTCAGACGTAGGCCAGGGTCGCCGCCGTCCAGCACTGCAAATGGCGCGCCGGATTGAAGGGTCAAGAAACCGCTGGCCTGCCATCCTCCTAAGAGCTTGCCGAACACTCTTTTCTGATCGCGCCAGAAAGGCAATTCGAGAACTCCATTGACGGCGATTCGGTGAGGGCGATCGTAAGCCGACCGGCCGCGATCCGCGTGCCGGTTGAACGAGTCCTGCGCATAGCCTAGCTCTCCGCTGGATATCCCCATGATGTCGGAAGCTCCATCGATGAACGAGCTCCACGTGTAGTGGGCGGCCAGGGAGAACTCATTGGATAGCCGCTTCTCAAGACTCGTTTGCAGGGAATGATACGTGGACGACGTGCAATTGCATTTCGTCGTGCGGACCCCGACTCCGGGGTTGGCACGCCGGCCTTGAGAACCGGGGATCGTAGGATTGAGATCCAAGCTCTGGAACAGCGCCGTCCCTTTTGTGCCGACGTATCCCAGACTGACGAGCCAATCCCGCCGGATTTCCCGCTGCAGTTGCAACAAGACCTGTTCCGCAAACGGCGAGCGCAAATCGCCGGCAGGAAGCTCCCGTCTGAGACCATCGGCATCGCCGGAAAACGACTTGGCGGCGAGACTGCGGATTTGTTCGAGCGAATTCGGCGTTCTCCGCTCCAGCGAATCACCTTTTACCAGCGGAAAGCTGTTGGCGAATCCGAAAAGCATAAGGTAGGCGTAATCGTAGGTTCGCGCGTAGCCCGCGCGCAGGACCAGACTTTCTTTCCCTGTCAGCGCACCCAGTAGCCCCGGCGCTTTCGGCACGCGGTAGTTCAGACCAAGCCGAGGCGCCCAGTTGTTGTTGTCACGCGGCGCGACCGGCGCCAGTTCAAACCGTCGATCGCCTCCGTGCGCGGCCACGATGCGCTCGCTGACCGCCCGAAATGGTTCGATGGGGTTTCCCATCGACTCATAGCGCACGCCGAAGCTCAGAGTCAGATTGGGATGAAGCCGCCACTCATCTTGCATGAAGAAGGCGTAGTCGCTCGCCCGGTAGTACGTCCGCCCGGTTCCGCCAGGTAGCGGGCTGTTGATCTGGCCGAGTTGTGCGATGTCATCCACCAAGTCCTGAAGGGTTTCGTACACCAGGCGCCCGCGAGCGTTCTCTTCCAAAAGTTGACCCACGTGTTCTCTTCGAAGGTCGACGCCGAATTTCGAGGAATGAGAGCCTTTGTGAACACCGAGTGTTGTTTGAATCTGATACCGATTGGTGATCGTTTCGCGGGGCAAGTCGGTTGCCAACCCAATGGCGGTACGTGTAGCACCCGAGCCCGCGCCTGACAAACCGAGTTCCGTAACTTCGATCGACGGGATGCGCGCGGATTCAGGATTGGTGGAGGATTGGCCTCCTTTGAAACGTTGGTATGCAACACGAAGTTCGTGAAAGGCGGACGACGAAAACGCACTGTTGATAAAGGCGCTCGCAGCCTGGGGTCGCTGCGGGCTGTCGGTCGTGAGTCCCGGCGGCGCGACTTGCCCGTTGCCGGAGGTGAACCGGTCATTGAACAGGTATCGGCCGCCAACCGTGTGCTTGCTGTTCAGCCGATGGTCCACGCGGCCCGACCACTGCCAGTCGTCGTAACGAAATGTACTCGAGCCGCTGAGCCGCCCCAGCGGAATGTTCATTCTGCGGTCGCCCACCGTCACGGGGATCTCGGCGCCAGTGGGAGTCTGGGCGGGCGGAAGGTGCTCCAGCAGTATCTTTACCGTTGGCCGGTTTCCAGCGATAGACGCGAGCAGAGAGCGGCCTTCGTTCGTCGGCACACCCGAAAGGGTGCGAGCCCCGCCAACACGTCGATCCGTCCAGCGCTGGAGCGAGCCAAAGAAGAAAGTCTTGTTCCTGCGGACCGGCCCGCCGAGCGTCCCTCCCCATTGATTCTCCCCGCGAAATGGCGTTTGTTGATCGAGGTTACTCCGCGCGTTCAGACGGTTACTGTTGTGAAACCAGAACGAAGATCCGTGGAACTCGTTGCCGCCACTCTTGGTTACGATGTTGACGATCGATCCGGCAGTGCGACCAAATTCCGGCGCAAACTGGTTGGTGATCAAACGAAACTCCGCGACGATATCGGGGTTGTTTAGCTGCTGCGCGAGCCCCGTGAGCACGGGCGAGCTTACGTCCTGACCGTCGATGAGGAAGTTGTTCGATCGTGGACGCATCCCGTTCACCGCGAAGGGAATGCTGCCGGCGACGTTTACCAGGGTGCTCTGACCCGCCTGAAGCTGAGTCACGCCGGCAACCGAAAGGGCCAGCGTCAGCAGGTTTCGATTTGGTGACAGCGGCAGCTCGGCAATCCGTCTGCGATCGAAGTTAACGCCAAGCTCCGCGTTGGTAGCGTTCAGCAGCGAGGCGTCGGATACGACGTTGACCCGCTCCACAACAGTTGCGAGCTGCAGCGGAATCTCCAGCGAGGCGATCTGGTTCAGCCGCAGGATGATCCCGGTCTGAACATAGATGCCGAACCCGGGGCTTTCCACGTTCACTTCGTACGATCCGACAGGCACCTGAGCGAATCGGAAGCGCCCATCCGTATCCGTCAGGACCTGCCTTGATGAATCCGTCTCCAGTTGGCGAAGGTCGACTTTTGCCAGGGCGATAGCCGAGCCGCCGGGATCCCGAACCGTACCTTCAATCTCGCCGGTTGTCATCTGGGCGCGGCACACCGCCAGGCAAATCAAAAACAGAAAGGTTGATCGTGTCATCTCTGCCCCCCCATGAGCAGTTTGGAGCCTGCACCCAAAGGAGAGGAAGGAACGAGCCGTGATCTTACCGCTAGTTACTTACTCAGACCGATTTGTTTCAACAGGTTGTGGTACCGCGGGTCGGAGTGGAGACTTTCGTAGAAGGGGTTCACTTTAAGCTGGACCAATCGGCCGTCCCGTTCCTGGACTCCTCTCCCGAGGAGATCCAGAGCGGCCTTCTTGTCGCCGAGGCCCAAGTGAATGATCGCGAAGTCAGCCGGAGAGACACGCCTGCGCGAAGCCACTTGATTCAAGTTGGCCAGTATCTGCTCTGCTCGGCGTCGATCGCCAGACCGGGCATACGTGTACCCGAGGGCCGCGGCTATCTCGGTATTACCCGGAGCGAGCGACCGAGCCTCCTCGAGTGATTGGATTGCCTCAGGATACATGCTCTTGCGCTCGTACGACCGCCCGATCAGGGCGTGGGCTTGGGCCGAGTTGAGATCCAACTCCAGTAGTCTTCTGCCGTTTTCGATAGCGGAATCGTACTGCCCCTGATAGAACAACAGGCCTCCTGGGGTCGAGTTGGCCAACGGCGAAAGGGGATCAAGCGCGAGCGCGCGGCTGGCGAACTGCTTCGCGTCTTCAAACCGGCCCATTGCCTGAAGGACGGCGGCGAAGGAACGATACACCTCGCCGGAGCCGGGATTGGTTTCAAGAATGCTTCGAAACTCGCGCTCGGCACCCACCCAGTCCCACTCGTAAAAAGCCTTCTTCATTGCGAAGGGTACGCGGACCTCGGGTAGACTGCCATTCAGCTCAAGGGCCTTGCTCAGCGCGGCATCCCGCTTAGGCGAAGCCTCTCGTTGGGGGACGACGCCCCAATGTCCGAGCACTCCCCACGCATCCGCGAGGGCGGCGTAGGCGACGGCATAATCCGGATCTCTAGCGACGGCCTGTTCGAAGAACTCGATACTTTTCTGCGCGGTTTCGGGTGTCCATTTGAACCAGAAATGCCGGCCCTTCTGGTAGAGAATCCACGCCTCCGGATTCCGGCTGTGCGCGTTTTGCGCCTGAACCGCTGGAGTACGGCCTCGAAGCTCTTGAACCAAAGCGCGTGAAATCTCTTGTGGGATCTGGAATACGCTGTTGGTGTCCCGCTCATAGGTCTCAGACCACAAAGAATATCCGTCGTCCACTCGAATCAGTTGCGCCGTAATCCGCAACCTGTCTCCCAATCTGCGGATGCTCCCCTCAAGGAGATTGCCCACATTGAGCTGGCGACCGATCTCACGGATGTCCAGCGATTTTCCCTTGAACTGAAACGAGGAGGTCCGCGCCACCACCTGCAATCCACGGCCCTTGGCGAGCCCATTGATGATCTCTTCGGTGACTCCGTCGCACAAGAACTCCATCTCTGGGTTGCCCGTCTGATTGACGAATGGCAGAACAGCCACGGAAGTGGGTGTGCTCACCGCCGGGCGACTGCCGCGCGTAAAGTGGACGACCGCGTACGCGGCAGCCCCAAGAAGTAAGACGGCCGCCATCCACGTTTTGACTCTCGCTCTTCGAGCGGGGCTCGTCATGCTCGCGGACGCCGGCGGCGCCTGCTCCGTGAACGCAGGAACGTACGTGCCTTTGGGCAGTTCGATCAGAATTCCGTCGTCGCGCCCGGCCGTCGCGTAATACTCAGCCAACGAAGTGCGTAGGCGACGCGCTTCCACTCTTACGATGTTCTCTGTTCGCGGGTCAAAGGATTCACCTCGGTCGAACACCTCGACACCCAGCAAGTACTCTTTCAGATTCCGCCCGTTTCCTTCGAGAGTTTGCTCGACAGCGAATCGCAAAAAACGGCTTAGCCGTTCGGAGCGCGCGAAGGGCTGATTAGCAAGGACACGCTCGAGCTGTGCACGAACAGCTTCTGTTGAGAGACTCGCGTGGCTAGAGCCGGTTCCCGCCACATCCCCAGGTCCTTTACTGCTGGTCAACCGCATTGAACCTAATTCTACTGCCGTCTTTGCGCTGGAGCTGATCAGAAGCTCGCTGATCGCTCCGAAGTTCTCGGCTTCCAATTGTCCCGATGTCCCGACGCCCTTTCCGATTGAATGCCAGCGTGGTCCGCTGGCATTCCCAAGCTCAACTTCTTTGGAAAGAACTGCTTGTAGAGACCAATCGATTGGGTGGCTCCATTAAGCGCTGAACAAAATGGAGGCCGGCCGTGCTATCTTGTTGAAAACCTGGAGCGGGAGACCGGACTCGAACCGGCGACGTCCAGCTTGGGAAGCTGAGCGCCGAAGTGTAGCGGCCAGCGGAACTGCAGGAGGTGAAATGATGAAAACGATATGTGAGCTGCGTAGCTCCGAGTGTCATGAACAACTCGGTCAGAAGCTCTATGCCGCTTTTCTGGACCAACAACAAGGCATTTCACTCAACACAGCGCTCAAGAAGGTGGAAGGCCCCGTATCCGATGCATGGCTGATCGTGGCCGAGTTCGCGCGGCAAGCCTACCATCTAAGCGTCGAAGACATCCTGAAAAGTACCCCATTGGACCAAGCCGGGGCTTGAAAAATGTAACGGTTCACTATTGACGTCGGGACCGCCAAGCGCCTCACCATCGGTGCCACATCGGTGTGCCGTCTCCCATTGGCTTGGGCGGGTTCAGTTCCCCGGGATTTGGGGGGGCGGCGACGCAGGTTTCACCGTGTTCACCTGAGCTTCTATTTGGGAAATGGGAACTCGCTTTGAGGCGCGGCGGATTGGCCCTATAACTGTTCTAGGCCGCTGTTCATCGATCTCTGCGGCCGCAACCGAAAACGGCTATGCCGGAGGAATTGTATGTCCGCCTCCCCCTCTCATCCGGTGGCAGTACCAGTCGACGTCAAAGCTGGGGTAGTCTCCAAAGTCCTGAGCCTCGACGGGGCGGCTGCCTTTGTGCGATGTTCGCGCGCCCATCTCTGCAACGTAATCCACAATAGGGTTCCCGGCGTCCCACACCTCCCGAGTGTGCGCATCGGAAGGCGCGTTCTCTTCCGCCGCGAGTCCCTTGAGCGGTCGAAGCCAGCGTGCCAAAGAGAGCCGGGTCAAGGTCTACCGTATGATGCAGGATGGCACCTTGCCACCGTCCGCATAGGTGGCTCCGTCCGCCTCCCGTTGCGCACGCTGGCCGCCTGGCTTGAGCAACGAACCCGGCCGGCGAATACCGAATCAAAGGCTGATTCGAAATCACGGGATACGATTCCATTTCCGTCCGACGCTTCTAGAACCGTCGCGCCAGCTACCACAAACGCAATCGCACAGGTGTCCAGAGGTAGAGGAGCGCTCTTATGTTCGACGACAGATTCGTAACGACGTTGGCGACGGAAATCGCCGCCCGCATCACGGATCAGATTCGCGACAGGAACGGGCGCGCCCAGCCTCGGCTGCTTACCGTCAAGGAGGCTGCCACTTACCTCGGGCGAACCGAACAGGCCTTACAACACCTCATCCATAAGCGAGACATCGTGGTCGTTCGACGAGGACGGCGGGTTCACCTGGACCGGACGGACCTTGACCGCTGGATCGAGAGAAACAAGATCTAATCGTCGTCTGTCTTTCGCTTCTGCATCATTTCGCGGGCCGAGCGGATGTCCTCGATGTCGACGATGTTGTAGCGCCGCTCCATCGAGTCAGTCCTATGGCCCGTGATCCTCATCCGAATCACTTGGGGCACACCGGCGCGGCGCATGTTCCGAACCGCCGTGCGGCGCAGATCGTGAAACTTGAGTTCGGGGACGCCCGCTGCTTCGCACGCGGTGATCCAGGCGCGGCGAAAGCTCTTGATCGGATGACCGTCACGGTGAAACACAGACAGGCAGCCG
>DASRHX010000901.1:0-4184 GCA_035650295.1 Bryobacteraceae bacterium
CCTTCGTACCATTGAGATCGCGCAGCGCTATTCGAAGCCGATCATGCCGGGCGCTCTGACACCGAGCGAAGTGGTGACCGCTTGGGAAGCGGGCGCGGACGTCGTCAAGGTGTTTCCAGCCAGTGCCGTCGGTGGAGCGAAATATATCAAAGCGCTGAAGGGACCGTTCCCCCACATCGAAATGATTCCAACGGGAGGGGTCAACCTCGATACCACGGCTGATTTTCTAAAGGCAGGCGCCTGTGCAGTTGCGGTTGGTGGGGAACTGATCGATGCCGCGACGATCAAGGAAGGGAAGTACGAGGTCTTCGAGCAGCGCGCGCGCCAGTATCTGGAGGTGGTGCAGCGCACGCGCGCCGAGTTGAGGGGGCAGGCGGCGAAGACTACTTCGAGTTAAGGCTCGCGACACTTCGATGAGATGGCACTTCATCGTTACTGGATCGGAATTTGCACGTCAACGCCAGGAATCCAGGCTGCACTGATCTGGACCGTTGTCATTCCCGGTGCAATGGCGTCCGGAACCCTGATATCGACGCGGTAAGTATCCGTCGAACCCGGCCACCCTATTTTGTTCACCACCTCAGCCGCCCGGCCGCCGACCAGCACATCGACGGGTGAGTTGACCTCCTGTACCGGGTTCGAGGGGAATTCCTGCCCGGGATTGACGCCCGGTCGCGTCGGCCCCAAACCTGTTGCCGTCACGATAAGTGTTTCACCGGCCCGCGCTGGTCGCGCGGAGGTTACGGGCGAGAAATCGGCATGAAATATTTGCGGCCCGTTTGCGCCAACGACAATTCCGGGCCGCGACATAGGAATGAGATGAAACACATAACGGCGGCCGCCGCCGCCATGCACCCTCCGGTTGGCCGGATCTTCCGCCATGGAAGCAGTGCGTCCGCCGTTCGTCGTGATCCCGCCCTGTCCCACCTGACCACGCATTCCGAGATAAGCCCCCGTCCCGCCAGTAACCGCCATGTCGGCTTGCAGGATGGCGGCAGGCGCGCCGGGTGGACGTGGACTACCTCCCCAGCCACTGGCCATAATTGTGCCAACGGGCGTACCATCGACCTGCTGGATCCCGCATGTCAGATGGAAAGCAAAGGCTCCGGGAATGTCTGCGATCGCGGTTCCTGGCTGAGGTGCAGCTCCGCGCAGCAGGAGCGAGCCATCGAAGGTCCAGGTGCCTTTGGCGGGTCTGCCATTCACCGATATGACGTCGGCAATCCAGACAACCGGGACAAAGTTGCGTGCCGTCTGCGCGAGTGCCGCCGCATTTGGGTTTGTTGCCAGCCTGTCAAAGCTATTTACATCGTCCAGATACATGACGATGTTATCGAGTTCTACGGTGAGAATCGCCGGCGGCTGCTGGCCCGCCGCGGTTAGAGCCAGAAATCCACACCACAATGTCACACACGTGATCCTGCGCGACGTCTGTTTCATGCGTACTCCTCCGTTTCGTGTCCGTACGGCCCCGCGGTGTGGTCCGTCATCGCACCGCGATTCTTACCTCTTTGCCGGAAATCCATGCTGTGATCAACTGCAGAGTTGCTGAACCGGACGTGAGGCCCGAGGGCATCCGGAAGTTGATTTGATACGCATCGTCTGTGCCTGCGTATCCGCCAGCATAAAGAACCTCTGCCGCAGCGCCGTTCACCAAGACTCGCACCGCTGAACTCAGCACGTGCGGGGGTGAGGACTTAAACACTTCTCCTGGGTTCAGCGGCGGTGTTGTAGGTCCCAAACCGGTTGCATACAGCGTCAATAGTTCGCCGGCTTGAGCCGGTGCTGCCGCGGTGACGGCGGTGTTGTTGGAGTGGTGAACTACCGCCGGGCCGCTCGCAGTCGTCACAATCTCGGGCCGGGATAAAGGGATGAGGTTCAACCACAAGCGAAACGAGCCGCCGTCAAGACTACGCCGGTTGGCTGGATCTTCGGCGAATGAGGCGGATCGCGGGGGAGCCGTGGGCGGGGTAAACGCTGCCTGACCTCGCGCTCCTACGAAGGCCCCGGTCCCTCCAACAATGCTGAAATTTCCGCCGCCGACCACGGCAAGGCCTGAAGGCCTCGCATCTCCCGCCAATCCTCGAATAAGGATCGTGCCAATGCTATTAGGCCGTCCCATCTCGTCGACCGTTCGATCCGTAGCCGATTGAATGTCGAAGATCCATTCGATGATTCCGCCAGCGAAGACATCGGCAATGCCTTGCCCTGGCGTCGGATTGGGTCTGGTGATCAGCGTTGCTCCTTGCCCAAATGCAGTACCCCGAACGGGCTCACCGTTCACAGCGACGATGTCAGCGATGCTCACTCCCGTCGAGAAGTTCCTCGACGCAGCCACTGGCCGGGGTCCTGCGTCCGCAGCCAGCCTCGAGTAATCGGTCACGTCCTGGTAGTAATTGACGGTCTTTTCGATATCGATCCGTAGCTGCACGGCACCGGATTGCGCCAGAACGTACCGCGCTGTGAGGCACAAGATACCCACCAGAGAAAGTCTGTTCATGCTTGCCTCCGTTATGCTTTCAAAGCCGTAGGTGGCCGGTGAATCCAGTGCTCAACCGAAGACTGCATCTCGATCACGGCGGCGCTGCTACTGTATAGGAATCTCCACGTCAGGCCCGGTAATCCAGGCGGCACTCATCTGCACCGTCGCCATCCCGCGTGAAATTCCATCGGGAACCCTGATATCCACGCGGTAACTGCCCGTCAGACCCGGCCACCCGATCCTGTTCACCACCTCAGCCGCGCGGCCAGCCACCGACACCTCGACCGGCGAGTTCACTTCCTGCGCAGCATCCAAGGGGAATGACTGTCCCGGGTTCACGCCGGGACGCGTAGGACCGAGGCCTGTTGCTCTGATGATCAAGATCTCACCCCTGCGGGCGGGGCGGGCGGCTGTTACAGGCGAGAAATCGGCATGGAATATCGCCGGGCCACTCGGGCTGGTCACAATTTCCGGTCGCGTCAGGGGGAGTAGTTGGAAGACGAAGAACACCCTCCCTCCTCCGTGCATACGTCTCCTTGCGGGATCCTCCGTCACCGACGCGTTGCGAATGGGGATGGGAACGCTCCTGGCGTGCATTTGGCCTCTCGCGCCTAGGAACGCTCCCGTGCCGCCCGCAATAGCAAAGTTGCCAATTCCCTCAAGCGCGCCAACCGGGGGCACGCCTCCCGTGAATCCCAAAGTGTGAATGTTTCCCACAGGAGTGCCATCCGCTTGCTGGATTTCATAAAGCGCCTCGGAAACCGACGTCCGTACAGTGTCTGCCTCGGCCTGACCAGGATTGGCAGTCGGAGTCAGGGCGATTGCCCGCTGCTGAACGACCATCGTTCCCCTCGCGGGTCTACCGTTCACCGCCGCAATGTCGCCGACCAGGATGTTGAAGCCGAAGTTCCTCGGCGCAACCGAGGTGGTACGGTTTGGGTCAGTTGCGAACTTCGAGGTGTCGAATCCATCGACGGTGTATGCGACGAGACTTTGCACTTCGATTTCCAGAATCGTAGCCGCCGTAAACTGCGCTACGGCAGGGGTACTACCGATCGCGCATATCACGGCTGCGAGCGCAAGCTTCCGAAACACAACACTTTTGATCGCCTTACCTGCCCTCACCGATCATCATCCTCGTCGTCATCACCGTCGTCTTTCACAGGCCGTAAGAAATGTTTGAAGGTCCATTTGGCCACACTCTCGCCCTGACTGCGCCCGTCAGCATCGGCGAAACGGAAGTGTATGCCCTCGTAAACACGCGCGTCGACCACTTCTTGGGCAGCGTCAGAGAAATGGCGATATGTGCGGGTCTTTTGCACGGCCATCATGTTGTTGGTGGTCACGGAGAAAGTCATTTCGTTTCTCCCGAAAAAGTGCCGAAGGATGCGCGTTGCAGCACCAGTCACATTGGAGGCGCCCGAGCTGTGGTCAGGATACGGCGGGGTAACAATCAACGGCTGCCACACCGGATCGCCGACTGTTTTTGGGTTGCTGTCGTTGTCTCCATTCTGAATTGCGGTGATGGGCCGCCAAGAAACATAGTGGCTCTTTGTGTTCCACGACGTGATTGCGGCATCTGCCATTGCCATGTTGACCAGAGCGAACAGCCGAGCGCTCTTACCCAGGTTCAGTGACTGCGCACTTGCAAGTTCCCGTAGGACCTGGTTCCAGATCACAAGATGATTTGCCGCCCAGAAGT
>DASRHX010000902.1:0-7312 GCA_035650295.1 Bryobacteraceae bacterium
GTTCCTGGCTGAGGAATTGAAACACTTCCGAGTCGTGCGAAAACTCTGCGAAGGCGATCCTGCAAGGCGAATTCTTGAATATGCCGCGGCCAATAAACCGGATCTCATCATGATGCCAACCCATGGTTTGGGCATATTCCGGCGATACATTCTTGGTTCGGTTACGGCCAAGGTTCTGCATGATGCGCAGTGTCCAGTCTGGACAGCGGCTCACACAGAGCTGGCGCCACCCCTTGAACAGATTCACGTTGGGCGGATGCTTTGCGCCATTGAGCCCGGGCCGGAAGCGACCAAAGTGCTTCAGTGGGCTGCCGGACTCGCGCGGGAATTTGACTCGGAGCTCATGGTGGCCCATGCGGTTCCTATCGAGCAGTCGAGGCCGGCGAAGTATCTGAACTCCGAATTCTTTGCGGGCTTGGTTAAGGACGCCGAAACGGCGATCCGGGAACTTCAGAATCAAATTGGAACACAGGCGCCCGTGCTGATTGAGGGAGGACGGCCAGCCGAGGTGATTCACGATTTAGCAGCCAAGGCGAAAGCCGATCTGGTCTTGATCGGCCGTACTGGCGCAACCAAAGGAATCGGACGCTTGCGCACCAATGGATATGCAATCATCCGTTCCTCTCCCTGTCCAGTCGTCAGCGTGTGAAACCGAGTAGGCCGGATTCCCTCAGGGGGTGAGTTGCATTTCGGCCACCAAGACTCCTTCTTGAGGGTCGTCGCGCAGATCGAAGCCCAGGTTGCGGGCTACTTCTTGCATTGGGTGGTTCTCGGGAAGAATTTAGCCGGCAACTCGTTCGATCTTCTCATCGCGCGCAAAGCCGATTAGGCGTTTTAACAATTCCGTAGCGAGGCCTTGGCCCTGAAATTCGTCTCCGATGAGCAAGGCGAACTCGGCCTCACTCGAGTAGGGCCGCCGCGTCAGCCGCCCCACCGCGATTATCTCCGGCCAAGTGTGCTGAGGAGCGGTCCGCTCGACAATCAATGCCATCTCACGGTCATAGTCGACAAAGCAGATCCGCGCCAGCCGCTCATGAGATATACGCTGGTTCAAGTTGATCAGATGGAAATAGCGTAACCTTGTGGACCGTGACGGCCGGGGTGACGATCACTGCGAGATACACCACTTGACCAACGCCAGCGATCGATGGATACGCTGGAACGCCCAGCACCTGGCTCCGCTTCGGGCTTACTGGAAACACCCGAGGGCCCGCCGGGTTGTGAAGGAGGTTCTCCATCACGCTGCGTCCGACGCTGCCCTGCGATTCGGTGGCGCCAATCAGGGCTATCGTTCGTGGTGCAAAGAAGATATCAAGCGGGCGGCCTGGCGACAGGAAATGCGGTGCGGGTTGCATGCCCTTTAAGAGTTCTCATTGTTTCATTCCGTAACGGTCAAACACACGGAATTTAACGCGTCCAGTAGGTCACGCACCTGCATACCGGCCCGTAGCGCCGCGACTTCAAGCGCGCAGTCTTCGCAAGAGGGCCGAAATCCCAGGCTGTCGAACACCGGAATCGTCTCGATGTGACTTTGCTTGACCTCGCGTATGGTCATCCCAGGCCGAATCAATTGGTCGAAGCGAATCATGTTACATGCCTCCAGCGCCTAAACTGCATGTGCAATGCCAAATGAATCATCGCCAATTGCGTGGATTCGGTCGACGTTGCCAGCCAATCCCCCCAAAGTGGGTCGAATCACCCGACCCGCGGAGGCGCTTCGAATGGAGGTCGCGGAAATTAGCAGCGGCCTGCCGTTTGCAACGGAAGCTGGTGACGTGAATAGCTTGGGCATCGTCGCACCCGCGACCGCGGCGGCCGGTCCGCCCGATCGAACGAATCGTCCGATCCAACTGGATACATACGTTGCGATACTTGCGGCTTCCGCCATCGCCGGATATCTTGCAATGCGCTACCTCCTCGATCTAGCGAAGAGTGCCGCGGACATTCCTCTCTGCATAACCCTTCTCTTCGGAGGCGGTTACCTGCTTCTCCAATTAGCCCGGACTGTGCGGCATGGCGAATGGGGCGCCGACCTTTTGGCGGGGGTTTCAATTGTCGCCTCGATCTGTACCGGCGAGTTTCTTGTCGGAGCAATCATCGTGCTCATGCTTTCGAGTGGAACCGCGCTCGAGATAGCAGCGACCAGGCGAGCCTCGGCAGTGCTCGATGCGCTGGCGCGGCGAATGCCAGGCGTGGCCCACCAGTTGATCGACGGGCAACTCCAGGATGTACCCCTCGATCGCGTCACCTCAGGCGATTTGCTTATCGTCCTGCCGCACGAGTTGTGTCCAGCCGATGGCGTTGTTACGGAAGGCCACGGCGGCATGGATGAGTCCTATCTCACCGGCGAACCCTACGCGGCAGCTAAAGCGCCTGGTTCGGACGTGCTCTCGGGTGCCGTCAATGGAGAGTCGGCACTGACGATCCGCGCGAGCAAGCGTCCAGTGGACTCGCGCTACGCCACGATCATGAGCATCGTTGCCGAAGCCGAGTCGAACCGGCCACGCATGCGGCGTATCAGCCAGCGACTAGGCGCCTGGTACACGCCTCTTGCGTTGGCTGTGGCCACGGGCGGATGGGCGTGGAACGGCGATCCGAAGCGGTTCCTCGCCGTCCTTGTGATTGCCACACCATGTCCGCTGCTGATCGCAATTCCGGTCGCGATCCTGGGCGCCATCTCGCTAGCGGCTCGCAGAGGTATCGTCGTAAGGAACCCGTTGGCGCTCGAGCGCATCGACTCGTGTGCCACGCTGATCTTCGACAAAACCGGCACACTGACTTTCGGGCGGCCTTCGCTCACGGAGATCGTCAGCGCTCCCGCGTTCGATCGCTCCGAAGTGTTGAAGCTGGTCGCCAGCCTCGAACAATATTCGAGGCACCCGTTGGCGGGTGCGGTCACAAGCGCAGCCGCCGGCGAAGGGTTGACGCCAGAGCCTGCCGAGAGCGTGAGTGAGCGGCCGGGAGAAGGATTGAGCGGAACGGTGGCTGCGCGATACATCCGGGTCGTCGGACGCAAGAGCCATTCAACTCCCGCCGAGTTGCCTCCGCAAGCGCCGGGCCTGGAATGCATCGTCCTCATCGACGGCCGGTTCGCTGCGGTATTCCGCTTTCGCGACGAGCCACGGCAGGACAGCCTCCGCTATATTCGTCATCTCGCCCTTCGACATTCCGATCCGCGAGTCATCATCCTCTCCGGAGACCGTCTCGAAGAAGTGCGCTACCTTGCCAAGCAAGTAGCGATCAACGAGATGTATGGAGGAAAGAGTCCCGAGGAGAAATTGGCGATCGTCCGCTGGGAAACCACGCGCAACCCAACGTTGTACGTGGGCGACGGCATCAATGACGCTCCCGCCATGCGGGCCGCCACGGTCGCGGTCGCGTTCGCCGCGGGCAACGACATCGCCGCCGAATCCGCGGATGCAGTCATCCTAGAGGCGACATTGACCAAGGTCGATGAGCTCGTGCACATCGGCAGGCGCATGCGCCAGATCGCGCTCCAGAGCGCGATCGGCGGAATGATCCTGAGCGGAGCAGGGATGTTGTTAGCGGCAGCCGGCTACCTGCCTCCGATCGCAGGCGCGGTTGGGCAGGAACTGATCGACTTGGCCGCGGTCGTGAACGCGCTGCGAGTCGCTGCAACCAGAGCCCGGTTAAGCGACGTGTAGTGCCGGACTCAACTTCCTACCGCTACGACCTTGCTGTCGTCTGCCACCGCAAGGCTGAACGTGACATGCGGCTGATGCTGCAGTGTGTGATGGACCATGCATGCATTCACGGCCCTCAGCAGACCTTCCATGTGCCGGCTCTCGAGTTCCGGGGTAGTCACGGTAACGTGAAACCTGATGAACCGAGCCGGTTGAGTCCCCTTCTCGGCGCTAACGCGGAGATTCAGTCCCTCAACCGGCAGATTTCGGGTTCGCAAGTATTGTGCCGCATAGTATCCGGCGCAAGTCCCAAGCGATGCCAGCAGTAACTCAGGCGGAGTCATGGCCGTGTCCGTCCCTCCATTGTCAAAAGGCTGATCGGAGAACAGCTTGTGTCCTCGAGTCTCAGCCGCAAAGCGGCAGTCGCCGAGGTGCTGAATCGATACGTTCATCGAATACCTACCCTTCTTTGTGCTTGCCCGCTCATTTGGGAGCAATCGACTCACCGTTCAAGAAGTCGTGACATTCGCGCGGACGAAACGCAGGAAGCGTCTGACGCTCCTACGTCATTTGACGGAATCGTCGTCATGCTGGGTCAAATGGCCCAGTTCCGCAATCTAGCGTGCATTAGAACCTTTCCCCACTGCCACAGCCAGCCTTCCGGTTCATGGCGAGCCTCATTCGACCACGTTTGGCTAGAGCGGGTGTAGTCGGCGATCAGCCAGTAGTGCCTTCCGTCATCAGGAGACCATTCCATCGTCGCTGTCGCCCAGCATGCACTCGCGCATCGACCTCATTGCACCGCAGTCGTTTCTTCGAGAACGCTCACAATTCAGTGAAGCCGGCAATTGGAACAGTGCTCCTCCGCCTGCAGCCTGGTGCATGGAAGCCAGATAAGCCGAGCCTCGGCCTGGGCGGCACGCTTTATGTGAATAACGGAAGCATGCCCACGCGCTACAACGTGCCCCAGGCGCGAGTCACGCTGCCGGTGTCCAAGGACGTGGGCGTCAACGCGGAGTGGCGCTGGTATTCGCCCTCGGAAAGTCTTTATCCCATTGAGAATTTTGCCAGCCACCAGCTTCTATCAAGCCTGGCGATCCGAAGGTTCCGCGCCAACTGATCGAAGACGCAACCCGCATCGAGAAGGGCGTCTACATCTACGTGAACAATCGGCTGGCACTGCGCCGGAAACAATTAGAGGAATCCTCAGCACTCGCGAATAGCGATGGCCGGAAAGCGTGGGCCGTCTTCGAGGAAAACTCTAATCCAGCGTCCATCCCATCGATGGAGTCTTTGCGACGGGCGCTGACGCTTCCAGCTTTGGGCGCTAGTATAAACCTACTATCGACCGCCACAGGGAAGCTGGTATAGCTTTGCAAGGTGCCCCAGAAGTTTTTTCTTACGCTTACGGGCGCAGCCATTCTGCTCTCTTGTTTTGCACGGCCTGCCTCCGGCCAAGGCTGAGTGGCTGCTCGAACAAGCACACCCGGGCTTGGTGTGCTCGCCAGAACCACATGCGGAATCAAGGAGCATTCCAGTCCCAAGCTGTGGACGATATCGCTCGGATACCGGTACCAGCAATCGTTCCGGCATTTTGTCGGTACCGTAGAACAGAAACAGCGCGAAATTAACCGGAATCAGATTTACAACCTTTATCACCTGATCGACGTCGGCATCGAGCGCCAGTTAACTCCTCGATGGAGTGCCGCAGCAAGCGTACCGATGATCTTCACCCATCGCAACCAGTTGTATGCGCCGAGTGGCAGGCAGGTGCTGAACGGCTTCGGTGACGCGACGTTCGGTTTACGATCATGGATCTTCAAACCGCCGACGGAGTCTGGGGACAATATTTCCATCGGAGTCAGTCTGAAGGTTCCAACGGGCGACTACCGGGCGACGACGCAAGCGGTGCGCGGGGGGCAGGTGATCACAGCCAGTAACGACATCTCCATGATGGGGGGCGATGGCGGTACCGGCTTTACTGTCGACATTGCCGGATACAAGCGTGCTCCCCTCCAAACGATGCTCTATGGAAGCGCGCTTTGGCTCTTCAACCCGCGCAACACAAATGGTGTTTCGACCTTCCGCAACGCCCGCGGCGAGGAGGTCTTCTCTGTGTCCGACCAGTACCTTTTCCGAGGGGGCGCGGGGCATGCAATTCCCTGGATCAGGGGATTGGCTGGGAGCTTCGGCCTACGGATGGAAGGCGTCCCGGTTCGAGACGTGTTTGGTAAGAGCCTTGGCTTCCGGCGCCCTGGATACAGCCTGTCGATAGACCCCGGTCTCATGTACGCCCGGGGCCTATATACGTTTTCGCTCAACGGCCCTTGGGCGGTGAAGCGAAATCGCAAGGCCAGCGTTCCGGACATCACCCGGGGCGCACACGGCGATGCGGCATTCGCGGATTACACGATTTTGTTCGGAATTTCGCGAAGGTTCTAGCAGTCCCGCCGGATGAGCGAGGTTCCGCGCCGGCTTCCGCAACCCCGATGGTCCCCGAGGTAGTGTGATGTAAGTGGCGGACTTCACCCTATACGTGTTGCCCTTCGTGATGCTCTCCTACCATGGCAGGTAGCCTATGGGCCGCGCTACGTATGTGATTATGAAGCGTACTACCGTCGAAGTTGGCGACCGGCAATAGCTAAAGGAAGTATCAAGGAGGCAGTTTCCTCGACTACCGTAGTCGATGCCGGACTTGCCGTCACATCTCTTGAAGCGTAAACATGGCGCGCGGCTCGCGCAGTTCAATTTCTCTTCCGCTGAACTGAGGGGTAGCTGCGTCCGCGTACGCAAACCCGAAGGCTCATACTCCCCGCCAAGCGACTTCCGTGCGGCCACTTTCCGATATGCCGATTTTTCGTCCGCAATGAGCTTCATCCGCCGGGCTTCTCAGCGACAAACCGTCGATTGTCGGAGCATTCGGCTGTAGAAAAATCACTGTATTCCTTGGGTATTGGAACTTCACGAACCCATTTGCTCCTAGATCAGGTAACACCAAAAAGGACACTGTACAATTTGAGGATGAACGCTCGTAAAATGCTGGGAGCCGTCGTTTGCCTCGTAATCCTTGGACAGGCACTGCCAGCCCAGACATCACCGGAAGTCTGGCGTAGCTGGAGCAATGTTGCAACATTGCAAACCGGCCAGCAGATAACGGTGGAAACCTCGCAGCCCAAGCAAAGGCTGAATGGCAGACTCCTCTCCAGCAATGACGTTGGTATCACGATTCGGACCGCTACTGGGGAACAGACGATAACGAAGACAAACGTGTACAGGGTCACTAGGAAACGACGCATCCGACGTGCCCTCGCAATCGGCGCCGCGTCCGGTGTTGCCGCGTATGCGATCGTCGCGCCGCGGAGCGATTTTACTGCGTCGGGCCATTTCGCCTTTGGGGCAGCGTTCGCCGCTATTGGAACGTTAATCGGCTGGGCCGTGGGATCTGTGGGCCGAACCGAGTCAATCTATCGAAGCCGGTAGGCCCTGAGGCCCACCTGTATGCGGCCAATGTGTCAAACACCCGTTTGATTCCTTCCCCTACGCCGCTCTTTCCAACCTCCGCTCCGATGCCTCTAGCAATGTCGGATACTTCCCAAAGCGTGTCAGTGACCCGAGGGATGTGGCGCTTAGAGAGACGCTCTACTCCGCTCTGAAGATCTCGTGAGGCG
>DASRHX010000903.1:0-2929 GCA_035650295.1 Bryobacteraceae bacterium
ACCTTTGAGCTCCGCGCACGATCGCTTGCTATCGCTCGCCGAAGACGCGGGCTTTGCCGATGTCGACAACAGTGCGATTCTGGAAGCGTTCCGAAGGCGGAGCTAACCAAGGTCAGCTCATCTCGCTGGCAGCCATCAGAGTTTGGTGGATCCGCAACTCGTCGTCCAGGGAAACTACCAGCTTCTTCTCGCCGCGGACGGCGGCTGCCAAGTCGGCGAGATCTCCTTCGTAGCGCTTGTAGGCCGGGAGCGGGACATTTTGCGGACCCTTCTCATATGGGCCCGCGGGCTTGGCCAAGTCGAACGTCAGCACGGGCGCTTCGAGCGGACGGATTATCGCCGTTCCGTTGGTTCCGAGCACCTCGAATGACCGGTGGGTGCCCGCGCCGGGCTGTAGCGTCGCGCTTTGAATCACGGCCAGCGCGCGAGCGTACTCAAAAACGGCGATCGTGTTGTCGAGCAGGTCGTCGTTATACGCGCCCTGCTTGCGCAGGAATGGCGTGACTTTGATCGGAGTGCCAAGCAAGCGTACCAGGGCGTCGATCAGATGGGCACCCAATTCGAACATCTGGCCGCCCTTGAACATTCCCCATTCCGGCCGACGGCTGGCATCGATCAACGTATTGATCTGGCCACGAACCATATATACGTCGCCGAGCCACCCGTTGCGTCAGGCTTCGAGCACTTTGTCGAAGCCGGGATGATAGCGCCACATGTAGCCGCTCTGCAGCAACAGATCCTTCTTGCGTGCGACATCCACCAGCCGCCGCATGCCATCCATCGTATCCGCAGGCGGCTTCTCGACGTGGACATGCTTGCCGCTTTCGAGCGCTTTGAGGGAGAAGGTAAAGTGGTCCTTCACCGGGCCTTCAACCGCAACCACTCGCGCCGGTCCACCGAACACCTGATCCTTCGAAAGAATCCTGACGTTCTCGGACTCGTACTTCTTGCGGAGCGCCGGATCTTCTTCCCACACGCCGAGCAGTTCCCATTCCGGAGAGTCGCGGAGGATCGCGGACTTGGCCGATGCGTGGGAATGGCTGCCGCCGGCCATCGCAATCGGAATGCGGGCCTGTGCGGCCGCCAATGTGGCGAGCGAACTCACGCCGGCCACCGCGAATGTGCGTCTATCCATGATTTTCCTCCTACGGGGTGGCAAGCCGGCGCGCTTCCCAATCGGTGATGAAGCCATGGGCTGGTGCGTGGGTCACCATGATGTCGATTTCCGCCGCGAGCGCCGCTTCCTGCGGGGTGACGCCGCAGGCCCAAAACACCGGTACGACGCCGTCGCGAATCTTGTCGACCGGTGGACCAACCAGCGGATTCGCGAGATCGGCGCCAATCGCGGTGGGGTCGCCGATGTGGATTGGCGCACCATGGTTGAATGGGTAGCGAGTGGTCACCTGTACGGCGCGGATGGCATGTTCGGGCGTCAGCCAGCGCATGGTGACTGCCATCGGACCGTGAAACCGGCCCGCGCGGATCGTGGGAAGCGTTGTGCGGAGGACCCAGCGCTCTTTGCCCGTGGGCACACCGGCTTCCTCGAGCGCCTGATCGAACGTGATGCCGGAGCCAATCAGAAACGAAACGAAGTCAGGTTGCCATAGTGAGCGAGAGTCGGTGACGTCGTCGAGGCGGCGGCCGTCGCGGTAGACGGCATAGCGCGGCAAGTCGGTGCGCAGGTCGGCTCCTGGCGCGGTGAGGTGCGGCGTGGGGTCTCCAGCGTCCAGCACCTCGAGCACGGGGCATGCGCGTTGATTCCGATGGCAATAGAGAAGGAACTCGTAGGCGTACGCCTCGCGGATCATCACGACGTTGCATTGCAGGTAGCCGAGCGCAACGCCGCGCGTGGTACCTGCATACCGGCCCTCGCGACAAGCCTGGCGAAAATCACGAGGATGCACGTGGGCCCATTCGTTCATTGGACGCTCCCCAGACTTGCGGAGCGCGTGCGGATGAGCCGGGGCTTCAGGATGAAGCTCCACAGTACCAAGAACCCAGCGCCGAGCAGCGCGGCTGTCCAGCCGGATGAGAAAGTCGGAAACAGAATGTTGGCCACCGCGGCGGCTCCGTAGAGAAAGCGTTCATTCCACGACAATGTGCCGTTCAGATAACCCACCAGCGCCACCGCCCATGCTCCCGTACCAACAAGCAGCGCGGCGAATGCGACGAGCACGCCCGGAAGGGGGCCTTGTCCGAGGAGCAGCGGATCGAAGGCGAAGGCGAAAGCGATGAGAAATAGCACGAGGCTCAGCCGGAAGGCATGCCATCCGGTTTCCATCACGCCCGCTTTGGCCAAACCGGCTGCCGCGAACGAGGCCAGCGCCACCGGAGGCGTGATCATCGACAGCACACAGTAGTACATGACGAAGAAGTTGGCGCACAGCGGAGTGAGGCCCAGTTTGATGAGGGTCGGCACGAAGAGAATCGCGCCGATGATGTAGGCCGCCACCGTGGGCAGACCCATGCCCATAACGATGCAACCGACGATGGTCAAGAGGAGCGCGGCGTGGACATTGGCCGCGCCACCCTCGATGAGCTTCGATGAGAAACGAAGGGCGAGGTTCGATTGAACGGCGACGGCTACCATGATGCCGATCGCCGCGATGGGGATTGCCACTTGTGCGGCCTGGCGGGCGACATCTTCAATCACCCCGAGCCAGTCTTTCAAACTCAACCAGCTTTCGTGGCGCAGATACGCCGTGCCGATGCAAGCAGCTATGGCGGCGACTACCGAAATCGTCGCGGACTTGCCCGAGGCGAGCAAGGCGATGAGGAGCACGGGCGGAAGCAGCAAGTACAAGCGCGGCCAGATCGGCGCCGAAGGGGCAGCCTGGCTGGGATCCAGAGTGCCGATGCCACTTTTGCGGGCTCCCAGATCGACAATCGCGAAGAGCGCGAAATAGAAAGCGACGGCCGGAATCACCGC
>DASRHX010000904.1:0-4163 GCA_035650295.1 Bryobacteraceae bacterium
CATCGCCAATCCAACGGGCCCCCGTGCGGTCACTTCGATGGGCAACGTGGCGCTGGTGAGCCTGGAGCCGTCGAGCCCGGAGCTCACCGGCACCAAGCTGATGGGCCGGGCATTCGAAGCGTTGGCGGCGAGTGGGGCGGAGGTGCTGGCGCTGAGCAGCTCCAGTTACCGCCAGAGTTTCTGCTTCCTCATCCGCAAGGATGAACTGGGCGCGGCGTTGCAGGCGCTCGAATCGGCGCTGTCACTCGAGTTGGCGCACGGCTACGTGAAGCCGATTGAAGTGGACACCGAGGTGGGTTTGCTGGCGATTGTCGGCGAGGGCATGCGCGGCGTCACGGGCATGGCCGGGCGTATTTTCACCGCCGTGTCGCGCGAGGGTGTGAACGTGATTGCCATTGCGCAGGGGTCGAGCGAATTGACGATCGCGATTGTCGTTCGCCGCGAGGGATTGGAAAAGGCCGTCCGCGCGGTGCATGAAGAGTGCGGGATGGGGGATTAAATTAAGGCTGTCCCGCCTGTGGCCGCGCGGTCACGGCCAGCGGATTCGGAATTCTGTTCGCTTCGTAGTAGCCGGGGCGGACGCGTTCAACGATCTTCGCGACCGGGCGGTCGAGAATTTCGAAGTACGGCTTCGGCCAGAGGCCGATGGCGAAGACGAAGAAGAGCATCGGCCCCAGCACCGCCCATTCGCGCCACGTGAGGTCAGTAAGCGAGGCGTTGCGTTCGGCAAGATCGCCGAGCGCAGTGCGTTGGAACAACCACAGCAAGTAGGCGGCGCCGAGGGCGATGCCCGCCACGCATGCAAACGCCCACCAGAAGTTCTCTTTGAAGGCGCCTTGCAAGATAGTCAACTCGCCGATGAAACCGTTCAACGGCGGCATGCCCATCGAACTGAGCGCCGTGATGAAGAACACGAACGAAAACGCGGGCATCACCTTGAGCAGCCCGCCGTATTCGGCAATCTCGCGCGTGTGCCGTCGCTCGTAGACGACGCCGACAAGCAGAAAGAGCAGGCCCGTCGAGATGGCGTGGTTGACCTGTTGGAGGATACTGCCGGAGATACCGGCCGGGTTGAGCGCGAAGATGCCGAGCGTACAGAAGCCCATGTGGCTCACCGAGGAATAGGCCACCAGTTTTTTCATGTCCTTCTGCATCAGGCTCACAAGCGCGCCGTAGATGATGGCGATGATTGACAGAGCTGAGACGATCCAGATGACCTCGGGGTCCTTCGACGTGTCGGGAAGCAGGGGCAGCGAAAAGCGGAGGAAGCCGTAGGTGCCCATCTTGAGCAGGATGCTCGCCAGCACCACCGAGCCCGCGGTTGGCGCCTCCACGTGCGCGTCGGGCAGCCAGGTGTGGAAAGGCCACATGGGGATCTTGACGGCGAATCCGGCGAACAACGCCCAGAACACCCACCAGGCGATTTGCGGCGGAAGAGTCGTGCCGACCAGCGCATCGATCTCGAAGGTATACACACCCGACTCCTGGCCGTGGATGGAGTACAGGACCAGAATGCCGAGCAGCATCAGGACGCTACCGATCAGCGTATAGATAACGAACTTAATCGCCGCATACGAGCGCCTTGGGCCGCCCCATATCGCGATGATGAAGTACATGGGAATCAGTGTCAGTTCCCAGAAGAAGAAGAAGAGCAGAAAGTCCCGCGCGAGAAAGACGCCCAGCATGCCAACCTGCTGCAGGAGGAACCAGGCGTAGTATTCTTTCAGCCGGGTTTGGATGGCGCCCCAACTGGAGAGGATGGCGAGAAAGCCTACGCCGGCCGTCATGACCACCATCAACAGTGCCAGACCATCAATGCCGAGGTAATACGTGGCGCCCATCGAGGGGATCCACGCTGTGCGCTCAATGAATTGAAAATCCTTGCCGCGGTCGAAGCCGGTGAGAAGCGGAAAGGTGGCGATCAGCCCCAACAGAGCAGCCCCATTCGCAACGAGCTTCAATAGCCGCGGTTGAGTGGAGGGGATGGCAAGAAGGACGAACAGGCCCACCAGCGGCGTGAACAGGACGATCGACAGGAGGGGCATGAGAAACGCTAAGCAAACAAGGTACCACTGGCGCTCGTTTGAGCAAAGGGGGGTACACTGTGGGCATGAGCGTGACGCACCTGGTCAGCGTAAAGGAGTATCTCTCCACCGCATACCGGCCGGACTGCGACTATGTGGAAGGCGTCCTCGAGGAGCGAAATTTGGGGGAACATGACCATAGTCTCCTACACGCTCTGTTGGCAGAGTTTTTGGGTCCCTGGAGCCGGAAGAATGGATGCAAGTGTCTGATCGAGCAGCGCGTCCAAGTAAGAGCGGACCGTTTCCGTATTCCTGACGTCTGCTTGATCGCGAAGGATGATCGCGACCGGATCACACGCAGACCACCTCTCTTGTGCATTGAGATACTCTCGCCCGAAGACACACACACGCGGCTTGTCGTGCGGCTTGACGATTACCTTGCCATGGGAGTACCGGAGTGTTGGGTGATCGATCCCAAACTACGCCGTGGTTACACATACACGCACTCTGGATTGATCGCCGCGCAAGAAGGCGTGCTCACGCTAACGGGCACCAGTCTGTCGGTCGATCTCGCTCCTCTCTTTGCACAGCTCTAAAGCACAAACGGCGGCTCAGCGCATGGCAGAACCGCCGTATCGTTTTGATTTGAACTGTGCTTACTGGTAGTTGACACCCTTTCCGGTCGATGAGGAGTAGCTGAACACCCCAATATCGATGCCGCTGGCGGTAAATCTGGGCGGGTTCGATGACGCGGAACCGACGCTCAATTGGCCAGTGCCCACCCCGCTTATGGTTGCACTGATCGGCAGTGTGGACAGTACCCAAGATGGAACGGTGAGTTGCCCGGCCCCAGCGCGCTCATAGCAAATGAAGAAACCGCCGGCTTGAGGAGTCGTTTGGAAACTCGAACCGCTGACGATAACGAAATCGTCCGCGACTCCACCGGTCCAGGTGATCAATAGGTTCTGGTTGCGCGCAACATTCGCGATGCTTGCTGCATTCGTCCAAGTGACCGGTTGCGGCATGGTGAGTTGAGCGGTGAACGCGCCCACGTCAGCCCCTCCTGTTCCTGTAACGGTGTATTGGCCTGGATCCAGATATTCGGGCTGTGCAGCCGGGACGCCCGGAATACTCGGTAGTCCTGGAATGCCACCTCCACCGAGCGTGGCTGAATAGTTTCCAGGTAACGTCCTAGCAAGTGTCTTGGCGCCTTTTGGTCCCGTGACCGCAAGTGAACCGCCGGCATCCAACGGCGTGATGAGAGCCAGAGCTGGGTCGGTAGGTGCATTTTGGCCACCAAAGGTGGACACCGTGCACGCACCCGCAGGGGGTTGGGCAACCGACGAACTTCGGATCAGTGTGTTGTAGTCGAAGCGGAAGAAATTTCCAGAACCGACATCGGTCGTGATGATGGTCGGACCGAGACCAGGGATGTCTTGATTCTGACTGCTGCGGCTAAATGACAGGACCCCGAAGCGCACCGTGCCGTTTGCCGCGCTTTGCAAGTCGGCTTCGGTGAAACCGCGGTCGCGGCAGACGCGGCCGTTGCGCGCCACCGAGGTTGATACGAAGTTGCTCACGAGGCCGTTGCCTCCGTTCAGGCGTATGGCAATGGGTACGGCGCAGCCTTCGACATCAGGCATAGTGAAGTTAATCTGATCCAGGCCCGTGAAGCCTGGGGCGCGGCCGCTGTAGAGGACTGTGGCCGGTTTGCCGGCGATGAACACTTCGACTTGCACGGGATTGAGGACGGCTCCGGTGATGGCGCCGCTGATATCTTCCGCGGGCGTCACAGCGCCCAGGCCGTTGGCCCATATGATGCCGACTTGACCCGGATTCATAGCGGTTGTAAAGGTGACCGGAGAGTAGTTCGCATCGGTGACGACGCCCGGGCCGGTGCCGGCGCTATTCAAAGTGAAGATGCCGAGGGCGAAGCGGACCACTGCAACGGGAAATGGGGAACTTGCCTGATCATTAAAGAGCACGATCACGCTTGCCGGGCCAACGGGAACGTTCGATGGCATGATTGCCGCCACTTGTCCGGCAGAGGTGTAGATCATGGGCGCATCGAAGTTGGCGGCACCCGCGGTAATACGCACGCGGGTTCCCGAGAGTCCCGCGGCTGTCGGGCGAGGCGCG
>DASRHX010000905.1:0-3074 GCA_035650295.1 Bryobacteraceae bacterium
ATGACGAACGTTGCGAAGAACAGCGGCCAGGCAGCGGAGGGCTTGCGCAGTGCGGCCGCGCCGAGATACACGAAGCCCGACGCGGCGAGGACCGGCGCCAACTCGCTGCCATGTGACATGTCGCTTGCGATGAAGCCCGCCAGTCCGATACCTGCCAAGGCCGGCCACCAGCTGAGTGAGCCCCACTGCTTACGGGCGGAAGACACGTTGTAGTTACTGCCGCTTGATCAGTATCGTCACGGGCGCCGAACGCATTGTGTTCCCCTCATCATTTTCTGCTGACACCGTGATCTCTGCCTCCGATCGCGAAGCCAGCGACCGAGGCACGGATTCGGGCACTACTAGGAACGATTCAGCACCCGTGCATTTTGATGACAACTGTGTACCTTAGATAACGGTGAGTGTTAAAGCGTCTCGTGGGAACATCGATTGCAAAGGCAACCGCGGGTCAGGATCAGACGGAGGTGAGCCCATGATGAAGCAACCTGCGGAAAACACGAATGCTACTGTGGCGGAAGCGGAAGCGGCCAGCGCCAGAACGACGCCGGTTTCCCTTCAAGCTGCGGACATTCGGGAACAGGTGGCAAAAGTTGCCTACCAGCTTTGGCAAGAACGTCAAGGCGCAGGCGGATCGCCCGAGGAAGACTGGCGGCGAGCTGAAGAGATCGTGGCGAAACGCTGGGCAGCAACAAGCAAGGCGTAGCTGGGTCAACTAATCGTGCCGCAAAGCGATGGCCGGATCAACGTTGGTGGCGCGGCGTCCGGGAATGAGGCATGCCAGCACGGCGATTCCGATCATTGTAAGAGCGACGAGAGCGAACGTTGCGGGATCTGTTGGCTGAACGCCGAAAAGCTGACCGGCGATAAAGCGAGTGAGCCACAATGCTCCGGCAGTTCCGGCAGCGACTCCGAGGAGTGTTAGTGTCAGCCCATGTCTCAGGACCATCCACATGACATCTTTTCGGTGAGCGCCTAGCGCCATTCGGACACCGATCTCATGCGTGCGCATTTTCACCAGGTAAGCCATCACTCCATAAATCCCGACGGCGGCGAGGAGGAGGGCTGTGCCGCCGAAGATTCCAAGTAGCAACAGGTAGAAGCGCGGTTCGTGAAATTGACGATCTAAGTGCTGGTCAACCGTTCTAATGTCCGTGATCGGGCGATTGGCTATTTGAGCCGCAATTTTACGAGCGGCCGGGACCAGTGTCATCGGGTCGACCGCCGTGCGCAGAATGATTGACTTTCGCACATAGAAATGGAAGTGCCCGCTCAGCGTTGGAATCTGCGTGTGGGGCACGAACATCTCGTAATTCGTCTCTTCTCTCAGATGGCCGTAGCGTATGTCACGCGCGATGCCGATCACCTGCCGCGGCTGCTCGTCACCGGGCATCCGGAAGGTCAGGTAGCGGCCGATAGCGTTCGAGTCGGGCCAATACTTTCGCGCCATCGACTCGTTCACGATAACCACCCAGGCAGCCGTGGAGGAATCGCGCGCATCGAAAGACCGGCCCTGCAAAATCGGGATTTTGAGGGCGTTGAAAAAATCGGCGTTGACGGTATGAAAAACGGCCGATGGCAGTTGATCAACGTCCGTCTCCGGCCTCGCGTCGAGCGTGAATTCGGTTCGATGCCGTCCGCCTGACAAGGGTGCCGTGTCGGAAAGAGCTGCGGACTGTACCCCCGGCAACTGCGAAACGCGCTCGAGAACCTGTTCAAACACCAAAGGAAGTCGAGGGCTTGGGCGCACGATGGCGATTCCGCCGCGCGTACCCTCGTCTTTAAAATATTCGCCCGTCGACAGCAGCAATTCGAACGTCAGCAGATTCTTCGTGTCAAAACCCGGATCGATACCGGCAAGACGGATGAAGGTATTCACCATGAGCCCGGTACCGGTCAGCAGCACGAGAGCGATAGCGATGGTAGATACGACCAGGACGCTTCTGAGCCGCTGGCGGGAGAATCCGGCCGTCGCGGCGCGCCCGGAATCCACGAGCATCGCCGTCAAACTGCGTCGGGAGCCTTGCAACGCAGGAATGAGTCCAAACAGCACTCCGGTCAGGATGGAAAGCAATGCAGTGAATGCGAGTACGCGATGATCGATGGCGAGGTTGTTGAAACTGTTCTCCGGGCCGTATCGCCCCAATACACGAATGCCGCCATAGGCGATCAGGAGCGCGAACGGCGCGCTCAGTACCGAAAGCATCACCGACTCGGTCAGCAACTGGAAGATCAAACGTCCGCGGCTCGCACCCAGCGCGGCTCGCATGACAATCTCGTGCTGCCGCGATGACAAACGAGCGAGGAGCAATCCCGCTACGTTGGCGCAGGCGAGCAGAAGCACGAAAGCGACTGCCCCCTGCAGCGTCAGCAGGCCTCTGCGCGAGTCGCGAACCGCAGCTTCCGTTATAGGAACGAGCTTCACTCCCCATCCCTTGTTCCGTCCCGGATTCTCCTGCGCCAGGTTCGAAGCGATTCCGCTCATCTCCGCTTGAGCTTGTTCGAGCGAGATGCCGTCCTTGAGCCGCCCCGTCACCAAAACATAGCGACTGCGGCTTTGCATATGAGTCTTTGTGAATTCGTATGGAATCCAGAACTCCACGCCGGGTTGCAGAGAGTTAAACACGAACGATTGGAAGTCGGGAGGAAGTACTCCGATGATCGTAAAGTTGCGCAGTCCGGCGGGTATGATCTTTCCCAATACCTTCGGATCTCCGCCATAGCGGCGCTGCCAAAGCTGGTGGCTGATCACGACAACTTCGCCGTTGCCGAGTTGGCAGTCCTCACGCGAGATCAATCGTCCCAGGATCGGCTTTGCGCCCAGAGCCTCCAGATACCCTTGCTGAACCCGTAGGCCGATCAGGCGCTCAGGCATATCATCCATGGTGCTCAGCGAGGCATCGTTCACGGTTCCTATGTGTTCGAACACGCGATTGCGCTCGCGCCAGGCAACGAAGTTGGGCACGGCGGCAGGAGCCCAATCGCGAGGATCATCCAAGCGGGTCTCGAGGACCATGACGACACGATCCGCGTCCTTGTAAGGCAGCGGCTTCAACAGGCGGTCGCTGATCAAACTG
>DASRHX010000906.1:0-34780 GCA_035650295.1 Bryobacteraceae bacterium
CTTGCCGGCGGTCTCAGCCGCTATGCGCGCTGCCTCAATACGCGCTGCGTGCTCCGGTGCCGAACCGTGGCTTGTGTTGATCCGGAACACATCGGCTCCGGCATGCAGAAGCGCTATCAACGTCTCTTGATTGCTCGACGACGGGCCGAGAGTGGCGACTATTTTTGTGTTTCGCATGGGGGAATTGCGCTACGATGGCCTACTGTTCATTATGTCTTTGCTGCATGTAATCATTCTTGCGTTTGTTCAAGGAATCACTGAATTTCTGCCCGTGAGCAGCAGTGCTCACCTCGCGTTGGCGCCGTGGTTGCTGGGATGGGAGGACCAGGGCCTGACATTTGATATCGCCTTGCATTTCGGCACGCTCCTTGCCGTTTTGGTGTATTTTTTCCGCGACTGGGTACAGATCATCCTGCAGGGACTCGGCGTCGAGTCTGGCCACGATCCGGAATTGAAGCGCAACCGGGCGCTACTGTGGCTGATCGCCGTAGGGTCGGTCCCCATCGGCGTGTTCGGTCTTCTCCTAAAAGAGCACGCCGAAACAACCTTGCGCAACCCGTTGCTGATCGGTTCGATGCTGGTCATTGTCGGCATCCTGATGGCAATCGCCGACCGTTCGGGCCGTCGTCAGAAGGGCATTGAGCACGTTACCCTTATGGACGCCGTGGTCATCGGCGTGGCTCAAGCGCTGGCCATTGTGCCAGGCACTTCGCGTTCCGGAATCACCATCACCGCCGCTCTGTTTCGCAACTTTGAGCGCGCCTCGGCGGCACGATTCTCATTTCTTCTCTCCACACCGGCCATTCTCGGTGCCGGTGCGAAGGCATTCTGGGACCTGCACAAAGCGGGCGGCATCCCGCCGGACATGCGGGTCGCCTTCGGATTGGGCATACTGTGCAGTGCGCTCACAGGTGTCGCCACCATCGCCTTCTTCCTCCAATTCCTCCGGTTCCGCTCGTTAAAGTTCTTCATTTACTACCGGATCGTTTTTGGCATAATAGTAATCGCTCTGGCAGTTTTCCTCCGCAAACCGGGAGGATGAAGATTCTTGGACCCACGCCGCTCGAACGGCTGAACGAAGCCGTGGGGTTGGTGTGCCTCGCCGCCGCCCTAGCGCTAACCCTCAGCCTCATCTCCTATCAGCCGCTCGACCCCAGTTGGAATACGGCCAGCGGCGCGGTGCGCGCCCACAATCTCATCGGCCAATCCGGCGCGTGGATCGCCGATCTCTTGCTCCAGACATTCGGTCTGGCCTCCTACCTTCTGCCCGCGTTCCTTACCGCGCTCGCCTGGAAGTGGATCCGGTCGTCGCCCATCGACGCGCAGTGGGCAAAGATTTGCGGAGCCGTTTTACTGGGATTCAGCACCTCTTCCATGTTGAGTATGGGCAACGATTGGGGCGTAAGGGCGGCGAGCATGTCGGCCGGCGGCGTAGTGGGCAGCGTATTCGCATCGTGGCTGCTCGGCGCCTTCAATCTCACCGGCGCCGTGCTCGTTTGCTCCACGTCGCTGCTGCTCTCGCTCTACCTGATCTCCACCTTCAGCCTGCGTGGACTGCCGGAATGGCTCATGACACCGCTGCGCGGATTCCAGCAACTGCGCGCCGCCTTTGGGGAATGGCGTGAATCCATGCGCCGCCGCAGCGAACAGCGCGCCGCCGCTCGTCAGCAGGAAATACTCCGCCGCGATGCCGCGCGCGGTGACGACGATCTTTCTCTACGCCCGCGCCGCCGCCGTGGCGACTTGAACGACGACATGCAGCCGGTCGAACCCCGCGTTTCGCCGCTCGCCCCAGGCCCAGATTCGGGCCGCACAGGCACCACGACCGACGTCCGCCGCAGAACCGAACTCTACACCGTTGTTTCCACGCTCGATGACGAGATCCCAATTCGAACTCTCGATGGCGCGGGAGAAGACGAGCATCTCGCTGCCCCCACTCGCGCCGGAGCAGTGAGCACCCCGCCGTTTGAACCTACGCGCGAGCCGGCTGTCGTGGAGTATGTTCCGCCGCCCCCGGCCGCGGCGCCAGCGGCCGCACGCGCCGCCGTGGAGCCGATGACGCAGCGCACGTCGTCCAGGCCCCTCACCCATTTTGTGCTGCCCTCTACGGAATTGTTAAATGCCGCCGAAGCGCGCACCAGCTTCGATACCGACGAGTTGAAGACAATCGCCGGCCGCATCAAATCGAAATTCGAAGAGTTCAACGTCCTCGGCAATATCACCCAGATCAATCCCGGCCCCGTTGTCACGACGTTCGAGTTCAAACCCGAGGCGGGCATCAAGTACAGCCGCATCACGACGCTTACCGAGGATCTATGCCTCGGCCTGCAGGCCGAATCCATCCTCATCGAACGCATTCCGGGCAAACCAACGGTGGGCATCGAAGTGCCGAACAGCAAGCGCGAAGTGATTGCTTTGCGCCAGATTCTCGAAAGCGACGAGTTCCTTTCCGCTCCGTCGAAGCTCACCATCGCGCTTGGCAAGGACATCTCCGGCCGCATTCGCGTGGCGCAGCTCGAGCAGATGCCCCATCTGCTGATCGCGGGCTCCACGGGCTCGGGCAAGTCGGTCATGCTGAATTCGCTCATTATGAGCGTCCTGTACAAATCAACGCCGCATGAAGTGCGGATGGTCTTGATCGATCCCAAGCGCGTCGAAATGGGCATGTATGAAGGCGTGCCGCACCTGCTCACGCCCGTCATTACCGACCCTCGCAAGGCGACTAACGCGCTGCGTAACGCGGTAGCCGAGATGGAACGGCGCCTGAAATTGCTCGCCTCGCAAGGCGTGCGCAACATCGATCAGTTCAATAAGAAGATCAAGCAGAAGCTCAGCCAGCCGCGCAGCCTCTTCGAGGATTCCCCCAGCTATGAAGAGGAGCTGCAACCCCTGCCTTTCATCCTCATCGTCATCGACGAGTTGGCCGACCTGATGATGCTCGAGAAAGGCAACGTCGAGGAATCGGTGACGCGTCTGGCTCAGATGGCCCGTGCCGTGGGCATGCACCTTGTCGTCGCAACGCAGCGCCCAAGCGTGGATGTCATTACAGGTTTGATCAAGGCGAATTTCCCGGCGCGCATCAGCTTTCGCGTCGCAACTCGAGTGGACTCGCGGACGATTCTCGATGTCATGGGAGCCGAGCATCTATTGGGCAAGGGCGACATGCTTCATCTGCCGCCGGGATCGGCGCGCCTGACGCGCGTGCATGCCGCCTACGTCACCGAGAACGAGATCTGCGGTGTCGTCGATTGCTGGAAGGCGCAAGGGCAGCCGGAATACGACGAGAGCTACTTGATGGCGCCACCCGCCGACGACGCGGCAGTCGACGGCGGCGACGAAGAATTCCAGGGCGCGGAAGATCCAGCCTATCAGGACGCTGTTCGCGTGGTGCTGGAGGTCGGCAAAGCATCCACGTCCATCCTGCAGCGCCGCTTGCGCCTTGGCTATGGCCGCGCCGCGCGCCTGCTCGACATGATGCAAAAGGAAGGCATCATCGGACCACCCGATGGAAGCCGTCCGCGCGAAGTGTTGAAGCGGCCCGATTGGCTCGACGAAATCGACAAGTCGCTGCGTTAACCCTTGGCTCCGGCCATCTTCGGCGAAATGAACCAGCGCAATACACCGCGGGGCTTCGGCCCTAGCTGGTCGATTTCGATTCGAAGAAGCGCGCCCTTCTTGAAGTCGACGCGAAGCGACGGGGCATCCAGCAGGAAGCTAGCCAGGTTGCTGAACAACGGTTCGTGCCCTACCAGCAACAACTGCGCGGCGTCGCGGTGAATCCTAACCTCATCCCAAACAAGCTCCGGCCTGGAGTGCGGCACCAACGCCTGCGTATGCAGCAGCTCTCCGGAATATTCGAGGATTTGGGCAGCTATCTCCGCGGTTTGCAACGCTCGTGCATAGGGGCTGGTGAGCACGTAATCGGGTTGCACTCCGGCCGCGCGGGCGACCCGCATCACTTCTCGCAACTTCTTTCGCCCCTCGGGCGTGAGCTCGCGTTCGGCGTCCGGCATGCCGGGCCGTCCATTCTCCGCGATACCGTGACGAAGCAGGTAGAGATCCATAGGTCCAGGCCCTAAGTGCCGCCATGAACATTCTCACATAGAATTGTTGTTGCACGACGGTTCCCCATCCGGACCAAGCCGGCTGCCATTATCGTGACCCTGAATCACATCGCTGTCTATTTCGCTGTCGGATCGGCCATCGCTTCGCTCGTCTCGATTGCCGTCTGCCATATCTTGCTCATCCTCGCCTTCGCGACGATCCTCATCGCCCGCCGTCCACTGCGCATTCCGCCGTTTTGGCCCGCGTTGCTGTTCCTCGTACTCTGGACGCTTCTCGCCGTCGCGATGTCGGACACGCCATCGGCCGGCTGGCCAGCCGTGCGAAAGTTCTACTGCATCCTGACGCTGGTGACGCTCATGTCCACGCTGTCGGTCGAATGGGCGCGCCGTCTGTTCATAGGGCTAGCTGTAGCGGGCACCGCGAGCGCGGCATGGGGACTCGTTCAGTTCTGGCAAAAGTGGGAGCGGGCGCGCGCGGCCGGAGAACCGTTCTACCAGAGTTACATCGGTGACCGCATCACCGGTTTCATGAGCCACTGGATGACGTTTGGAGGCGGCATGATGATTGTGCTCGTCGTCATCGCTTCCTGGATCTTCTTCGCGCCCGATCGTCGCAAGCTATGGCTCTGGTGGACCGCAGGCGCCATTGTCTTCGCGGCGATCGTCCTTGGGTTTACGCGCAGCATCTGGCCCGCAGCCGCGGTGAGTGGCCTTTATCTTCTTTGGTTCTGGAAGCGTTGGACCGTCGCTGCCGTGCCCATCGTGATCGGAGTGACACTTTCGTTTGCGCCATCGCCCATCGGCGAACGTATCCGGTCCATCTGGAGCCCGGACAAGAGGTTGGACTCGAACCAGCATCGCGAGGCTTTGCGCACCGTGGGCTGGCGCATGATCGCCGATCACCCGATGGTGGGAATTGGACCCGAGCACACGAAGCGAAAATTTGCGCAGTATCTTCCCGAACAATATAAACCGATTCCCCCGCAATGGTATTACGGCCATCTGCACAACATCTATCTGGATTTCGCGGCCGAGCGCGGCATACCAGCCCTCCTCGCCTTCCTCATGCTGGTCGGCTGGGCGCTCCGTGATTTCCTGCGAAAGGCCTTGCGCCTTTCGCAGGAGGATTGCACTCGACGAATGCTGTTGCACGGTGCTGTCGCCGGAATACTGGCGATCCTCGTTGGCGGGATGCTCGAACGCAATCTCGGCGACAGCGAAGTGCTCACTCTGTTCTGGGCGATGCTCGCCTGCGGGTACACCGCTATTCAACAAGAGACGGAACCTCATGAACCAACCACTCACTGATCGTGTCATCGTGCTTGCCGGTGGCTCGGGTGGCCTTGGTTCGGCCGTGGCGCGCGCGCTGTCTGCCGAAGGCTCGCGGCTCATTGTCAGCTATCGCGAAAACGCGGAGCGTGCGCAGTCTTTGTCTGACATCGCCACGCTCGTACGGGCCGACTTGAGTAGGGCCGAGGACCGTAAACGCCTGCTCGACGCCGCGCCTGGATTGTACGCTCTTGTCGTCTTCTCGGGTAATCCGGCCCGCGTTACGTCGCCAAATCAAATGGATGAGGCCATGCGGTTATCGAACGAAGTAAACTGCCTCGGACCGCTGTTGCTCGCGCGCGAAGCAGCGTCTCGCATGCAAGCCGCGAAAGCCCCTGGCGCCATCGTGCTTTTCTCCACAATGCAGGCTGTGAGCCTCTTTCCCGGTTCAACTGCCTATGCCACGGCAAAGGCCGCGCTCATCCATGGCGCTCAGATCTTGGCCAAGGAAGTTCGCGGCCCTTCCAACATTCGTGTCAACGTAATCGCGCCAGGCGTCACTCAGGCCGGCATGGCCGAAGCTTCGATCGCGGCGGGCAAATACCAGCGCTATCTTGACGAGGGCGTGATCTCACGCTACGGCCGCTCCGAAGACATCGCGCGCGCCGTCCGGTTCTTTCTCGAGCCGGACAACTTCATCACCGGACAAGTGCTCGCTGTCGACGGAGGCCTCACGCTCTAACTACGCTTCGGCGATCGTGACCGACTTCAGCGTATCGCCCTGTTGCGTGGCATTCACGACTTCCTGTCCCGACGTCACCTTGCCGAATACGGTGTGCTTGCCGTTCAGCCAATCCGTGGCGATGTGCGTGATGAAAAACTGGCTGCCGTTGGTGTTCGGCCCTGCGTTCGCCATGGAAAGCGAGCCCACCTGATGCTTGTTCGGATTGCCCTTGCATTCATCGGCGAACTTGTAACCCGGCCCACCGCGGCCAGTACCAGTAGGGTCGCCGCCCTGAATCATGAAGTCCTGGATCACGCGATGGAACACGGTGCCGTCGTAGAAGTTTTCCTTGGCCAGGAACACAAAATTGTTGACTGTATTGGGCGCGTCTACGGCGAACAACTCACAAACAATCTTGCCCCGCGATGTTTCAAACGTGGCCGTATATTTCTTGGTCGTGTCAATCGACATCGGCGGCGGAGCCGCATATTGTTTCATACCCTATCAGTGTAGCCGCTTGAGCCTACCGCAGACCAAGATTGATCGGCGCCGCTGTCGCCTCATCGGTAATGACTTCGGCATCCGTATGTCCCTGCACAAGCGTCGCGGGATAAGCCACGGTCACCTCGCCGGCCACAGCACGCCGGAACACCGCGCGATGCCGTTCCCCACCCGCACAATAGAGCCGGATTTTGCGCGCTGCCAGAATCTCGTGCATTCCCAACGTCACCGCCATCGGCGGAATCGACTCTGGATCGCCGCCCGCGCAACCGATCGACTGCACAATGATCGAATCGTCGCCGAGAGTAACCACCCGCGTTTTCGATTGGCGCAACTCCTCGACACTCACCGTATGCCAGCGTGACAGTGGTGGTTCGTTGAACGCAACGTGCCCGTGGTATCCAATACCTCCATAGCAAAAATCGACGCCGCCCACCGCATCCATCCGCGCCTGTATCGAGTCCGGCATGAACGGGTGCGGAAAATGAAACTGGTCCAGCGGTATGCGTAGTTCGTCGTCGATACGGTCGATCACTCTGCGCCGCATAAACCCGCGAAAGCTCAATGGATGTTGCTCGTCGATCAGGCGCCCCTGCCAGTCCAGACATTCGTCCATCTGAAAAATGTGAACATTCCGCCAGGAAATGCGGTGGCGATTGGTCAAGTCGACTAAAATGTCGTACGGCGCAATGGGACCAACGGGCAAAATCAACCGCGTCGGCAGGCCCAGTGCATTCCTGCCCTGGACAGCATCGGCGATCGATTCGGCAAAATCGCGCACGACTGCGGCGTTGTCGGCAAGCAACCGGAACGCCAGCCGCGCTCGCGCCCGCAGTTCGTCCAGGTCACACCGCATGAGTTCACTCTGCTCCTCCGGACAAGGCATTTCCAGATGGTAACGCCGGGCGGCGAGCGTCCGCCGGACGCTTCGCGCTGGGGCATACTGGCGCTTCTATTCGCCTCCATTACGATCAATCTGCTTGACCGCCAAGTGCTCAGCGTGATGGCTCCGCTCATTCGCGATGACCTCCACATCTCGAACACCGAATATAGCTACATCGTGTTCAGCTTTCTTCTCGGCCTCACGCTTGCACAGGTCCCCGCGGGTATGTGGCTCGACCGCCGTGGCGCGCGTATCGGCCTTCCCATCATCATGGCCGTGTGGAGCGCGGCCAATGCTCTTCATGCTCTTGCACGCACTGTTTGGCATTTCTGTTTCTTCCGGCTGCTACTGGGCGTCGGCGAATGCGGCAACTACTCCGCGGGAGTCAAAGTCATCTCGCAGCGTTTCCCGCCGCCGGAGCGAGCTCTGGCCGGTGGACTGTTCAACTCCGGCTCCGTCATCGGTGCCTTCCTCGCACCGTATGTATTGGTGAAACTGTCGGCCATCTTCGGCTGGCGAATGACGTTCCTTTTGCCCAGCCTCCTCGGCCTCTTCTGGATCGTTCCCTGGCTCGCCTTCTTCCGTGAAGCGGCGCCCACCTCACAACAGTCCACCGAACGCCCCGCCTTCCTCCCCCTCCTCCGCATTCGCCAGGTGTGGGGCGTAATGCTCATGCGCGCGCTCGCGGGCCCCGTCATTCATTTCTACTGGTACTGGTTGCCCGAGTACCTCAAGCGTGAACGCCACTTCTCGATGGAAGCCATCGGCCTGCTCGCCGGCATCCCCTTCCTCTTCGCCGGACTCGGCAACTTCGCCGGCGGACTATTCGCGCAACTGCTTATGCGTCGCGGCGTCTCCGTCGATACTACGCGAAAAACCGCCTGGACCATCGGCGTCGTTCTCTGCTCACTCAGCATTCTCGTGCCGCTTGTACCCAGTGAGTACACAGCCGTCGCTCTCATCTGCGCCGCTACGTTCGGCATGGCCGTCATGGTCGCCAATCACATCGGCCTGCTCACCGATCTGTTTCCTTCCAACATCCTTGCCGGAGTGACCGGTCTCACAGGCCTGTGCGAGGGCGTGGTCAATATGGCGCTCACCCTGGCAACAGGTGCTGCCGTGGACGCTTTCGGTTACACGCCGGTCTTCGCAGCAGCGGGACTCATGCCGCTTGCCGCCTTCGCCAGCTTGTTCATTTTCATTCGCCGTGTCGAGCCCGTCGAATTGATACGCTGATCAATCGCCCTATGAAACGCCGATCTCTACTGAAGGTAGTCGCAGCGGCACCGTTGGCCTCGCAACTTGGCACAGCTGGCAAGCAGGCTTGGCTCGGCCCTGACTATTGGGCCAACCCATTGCAGGATTGGCGGCGCGTCGAAGATCGCATCGAGTGCCATGTATCGGGAGGCGACCGCAACGTCGCCTGGCTCACCCGCGACGTGGTGCCCGGCGGCAACTTCACCATGTCGGTTCGCCTGGGCAAACTCGCTTCCGACACGGGCAAAGCCGAGGGCTACGCTGGATTCCGCTTCGGCATGCGCGGCCACTTCGCCGACTATCGCGACACTGCCCTGCGGGGTATTGGCATTGACGCCGGCATCACCACCCGCGGCCGTCTCTTCATCGGCACGCTCGGCAACAGTCCCGCGCTTGCCTCGCTCGATAACGTCACGCTCACCCTGAAAGTCGAAGACAACGAAGCGACGCTCGAGGCCGGCGGTATTCGCATCAAAGCTACTCTTCCAAAGGACTGGATTGCGGGCGGCGTGGCTTTAGTAGCGCACCATGGCCCGACGCCGAAAGCGTTGCCTGTCATGCGTGAGCCCAACGCGCCGAACGCAGGCAAACCGCCGCAGGAGCGGGGCGGCGATACACGTTTCTGGTTCAGCGATTGGAGTCTTTCCGGCCCTGCCGTGCGCGAGCTTCCCGAGCGCGCCTTTGGTCCGATCCTGTTCCTCCAATACACGCTCTCGCGCAAGACGTTGAAGCTCACTGTGCAGCTGGCGCCTGTCGAATTGGAGGAAAAGCACCCGCTCGTTGAGTTACGTGTGAAAGGCAAAGTCATTGCGAAGGCCGAAATAGAGCCGTACTCCTCCACGGCGACGTACTACATTCCCAAATGGGACGACACCCGCGACACGGACTTCGCGCTGCATTGGCGTGGGACCACCTACGCAGGCGTCGTGCGCCGCGATCCGAAGGACAAGCCAAAACTGACAGTCGGAGCGCTCACTTGCCAGGGCGAGTTTGGCTTTCCCCACCAGCTTATTGCGTCGAACCTACGCCATATCAAGCCTGACCTGCTTCTGTTCACGGGCGATCAAATCTACGAGGCTAACGGTGGTTATGGCATTCAGCGCGGACCCATCGAGGTGGCGCGACTCGACTACCTGCGCAAATGGTTCATGTTCGGCTGGGCCTGGGGCTCGCTCACGCGCGAGGTCCCCACTGTCAGCATCCCTGACGACCATGACGTCTACCACGGCAATATCTGGGGTGCTGGCGGCCGCAAAGCCGAGGTGAGTGAACCGCCTTCAGGCACTCAGGGTTCACCGCAACAAATGGGACAAGACTCGGGCGGCTACATCATGCCTGCCGATTGGGTGCGCATTGTGGAACGCACACAATCCTCGCACCTGCCCGGTGACACTGATGCGGGGCCCATCGATCAAGGGATCCCCGTTCACTTCGGCCACCTGCTGTGGGGCGGGGTGAGCTTCGCCATTCTTGAAGATCGCAAATGGAAATCGGCGCCGAAAACGCTGATACCCAACGCACATATCGTCAACGGCTGGCCACAAAACCCACTGTGGAATCCCGCAACCGAAGGCGACGTCGCGGGCGCGCAGCTACTCGGCGAACGGCAGGAAAAGTTCCTTGAACGCTGGGCGCGCGATTGGGACGGCGCGCAAATGAAGGCCGTCGTATCGGCGACCATCTTCTGCAATCTCGCCACCCTTCCCAAGGAGATGATGTCCGACGCGGGCACACCGCGCATTCCCGTCGAGCCCATGGGAGGTTACGCACGCAACGAAAAGCTCGTCGCCGATCACGACTCGAACGGTTGGCCGCAAACGCCGCGCAAACGGGCGCTTCGTACCATTCGGGCCTGCCAGGCCATGCACATCGCGGGCGACCAGCACTTGGGCAGCAACGTTCAGTACGGCATCGACGACTGGAACGACGGCTCCTTCGCCCTGTGCACGCCGGCAATTTCAAACATTTTCCCCAGAAGATGGTTTCCGCCCATCGAAGGCAAGAATCGCACCCAGGGACAGGCGCGCAACTTGGGTGAATTCTCCGATGGCTTCGGCAACAAGATCACCGTTCACGCCGTCGCCAATCCGGCTCGCTTCGGCGTGGTTCCGGCAGCATTGAATGAGCGTGCGCCAGGTTTTGGCGTCGTCGAGTTTGACAAAATCTCGCGCCGCATCACCATGGTGAACTGGCCGCGTTGGGTGGACGTATCGAAGCCAGATGCGAAGCCCTACTCCGGCTGGCCCATCACAATCGATGAATCGCAGAATGGACTGAACGGCGCGCAGTTCGAAATCACGCTACCGGCAAAGGTGGAAGGTGTCGTCGAGGTGTTCGCTATCGACGCAACCACGCCGGTCCTCTCGTGGCGCCTCCCGGCCTCAACCGATCGAATACACGTGTGGGCTGACGGCCAGTACACCGTGAAAGCCGGCAAGAAGACCTACGCGAAGCTCAGGGCGCAACGCCGCGCCTAAACATCACAGATCGTAAGGGCCTGATCGAGTGACGTCAGTGCGTCCTTAAGCGGCGAATACTCGTGGGTGAGCCAGCCCGTGAAGCCAAGATCCACAATCGCCTGCGCAATTCCCCGGTAGTTCATCTCCTGTGTGTCGTCGAACTCATGGCGGCCTGGATTCCCCGCCGTGTGGAAGTGCGCGATGATGCCGAAGTGCGTGCGAATCGTCCGGATGATGTCGCCTTCCATGATCTGCGCGTGATAGATGTCGTAGAGAATCTTCACGCGCGGCGAATTCACGCGCTTGCAGACCTCCGCACCGAAGGCCATGTTGTCGAACTGATAGTCGGGGTGATTCACTTTCGAATTCAGATACTCCATGCAGATCGTGATGCCCTTGTCCTCGGCATGAGCCTTCACCTTATTCAGGAAGAGCACGCAATTCTCGATCGCTTCGGGATCGGCCATGCCCGCGCGATTCCCCGAGAACGTGATCACATTCGGCACGCCATTCGCCGCGGCTTTATCCAGGTTCGACCGCATGTCCTGCTCCAGCTTTACGTGCGCCTCTTTGCGGTTCAGTGCGTCCTTGATCGTTCCAGCACCTGGGGCCATCGTCGGGACCAACCCGTGCTTCTTGAGAGTCGGCCAGTCCGCCTCGCCGATCAGGTCGAAGCCGGTCGCGCCGAGCCGCGCCGCATGACGCGCCATCTCGTCGAGCGACCAGTTTGTACCGCGAAAGCAACCGCGCGTGACACCCTGCTTCAAACGTCCCTTCCGCTTCACTTTCTGATCCGTTGCAGTCTGCGCGGCAAGCGGGGCCGCGGCCAGAAGGGGAAGTAACGCTCTGCGGTTCATGCCAACATCCTAATATGCTCTCCGCCCTTTGTGTCTATTGCGGCTCCAACGCCGGTGCGTCGCCGCTCTACGTGGAAGCCGCCGTCGCCCTTGGCGTGGAACTCGCACGGCGCAAGGTTCGTCTCATTTACGGCGGCTCTGACCGGGGCACAATGGGCGCGCTGGCAAATGCGGTGCTTGCCAATGGCGGCGAAGTCACCGGCATCATTCCTTCGGGCTATTTGGAGAACGAGGCGGCGCACCGTGGCCTTCCCGATCTGCGCATCGTAGGCTCGATGCACGAACGCAAAGCTTTAATGACGGAACTGTGCGATGCGTTTCTGACCATGCCGGGCGGCTTCGGCACCTTCGATGAATTGTGCGAGGCGTTGAGTTGGGCACAGCTTCACATTCATGCGAAGCCCGTGGGCGTGTGGAATTTGAACCGCTTCTTCGAACCGTTTCTCGCCCAACTGGACCACGCGGTCGCCGAGGGCTTCCTCAAGCCGCAGCATCGTGCTCTTCTGCACGACTCCGCCGAACTCAGTCCGCTGCTGGATCGCCTCGACCTGGCCGCCGCCGTACCAGCCACTCCGAAATGGCTATAGAGGACCTTCTATTCCTCCCGCAGCACGCGCATCGGCTCAATCCGCGTGGCGCGCAGAGCGGGCCACCAGGAAGCTGCCGCGCTGACGGCCAGGAAGAATGCCGCGACGCCCGCGAATAGCCATGGAGAAGACTCCGGCACACGATCGAGCAGCGAGCGCAGAACGCGCGCGGCTGCTTCTGAAGCAAGGCATCCCAGAACGATGCCGAGGCCAGTCATAGCCACGCCGTTGCGAATCACCATGCCGGCGATCGCCGCGGGTTGCGCACCCACCGCCATGCGGACACCGATCTCGCGCGTGCGTAACAGCACGTTGAAGGAAAGTACAGCAAAGATACCCAATGCGGCGAGTGCAACGGCGATCCCCGCGAAGACGACGGAAAGTGACTGATGTTGCTTGCGCTCAGAGACGACCTCGTCCACGATAGCGTCCATCGTGCGCACCTGTGCGACGGCGAGTTCGGGGTCAACCTCGTGGATGACCGCGCTCACGGGGCGAATTAAGCTGTCGGCATCGCCCCGCACGCGCACGACGAGGTGTTGTGCCCACCACCCGCTGTCCTGCTTGACCGGCAGGTAGACACCTACCTTCGAAGCATAGTCGTAACCGCGCTCCTTCATGTCGCGAACGACACCGACAATGGTGCGCCACGGAGCTTGCGGTCCATTGCCGTCGGCTTGAATCTTACGGCCGACTGCGTCTTGCGGCGACTTGTAGAAGCGCTTGGAGAAGGTCTCGTTGATCACAACCGCGGGCGCCGCGTTTCCGTCGTCGGCTTCGGCGAGCAGACGACCGGCGAGTAATTGGGGTTGCATGGCGCGGAGGTAACCGGGCGTAACGACGCGCGTGAGAGCGTCATTCTCTTCGCCGGGCCCGAAGACAACGCCTTCCACTCGGAACGTGGAGGTATTTCCGTACGACAGAAACGGAAGCGTCGACGTGAAGCCCGCCTCCATCACGCCGGGCAGCGCGCGCACCCGCTGGACGACTGCGTCGTAGTATTGCACCCGCTTGAGCGGTTCGTCGTAGCGCGGGCCGGGCAGGCGCGTGCGCAGGGTGAGCAACTGTTCGGAACGGAAACCCAGCGATTCGCTTCGAAGCGCGATCATTCGCTGCACCAGCAACGCGCCCACGGCAACCAGCAGCACTGAGAGTGCGACTTCAATCACGACCAGCGCACCGCGCGTGCGTACCGAGGCGCGCGAAGCTCCCGTGCGGTCGCCGTGCTGCAACGCTCCCGCAACATTGCCGCGCAAGATTCGAATCGTGGGAAGCAGGGCAATGAGGGCGGCGGTCGTCAGCGAGACGCCAAGGGCGAAGAGAACAGCATTTCCGTTGAGGACCGGAACCATCACCCCGCGCATGCCGGCCGGCACCAGGTCGCCCAGAAACCGGAGCGAAGCAAGCGCCAGCCCGAGGCCTAGAGCACCTCCCGCCGCCGCGAGCACCACAGCCTCAGCGGTCACCTGCTTGATCAGCGCTCCGCCGCCCGCGCCCAACGCCAAGCGGATGGCGAACTCGCGCTGTCTGCCGGAGGCACGAGTCAGCATGAGGTTCGCCACGTTGGCGCAGGCGATCAACAGCAACACGGCCGCGGCAGCGAACAGCGTACGCAACAGTGGCGCGGTGTCGCCCGCGGCCTCCGTGCGAAACGGCACAATCACGGCGCCGAGTTTCGTATTCGAGTTCGGATAAGCCTGTTCCAACCGGCGGGAGATCGCGGACATCTCTGATTGCGCCCGCTCCACTGTGACGCCTTCTTTCAGCCGGGCAAACACCATCAGGAAGTGATTACCGCGCCCCTGCCAGCGCGGGGAGTGGATCGCCGCGGGCATGTAGGCCTCGATCTGGCGGTCTGGAAATCGCATCGAAGGTGGCATGACGCCCACCACTTCCATGCGCGCCCCGGCAACGGTGACCTCACGCCCGATGATACCCGGATCCGCGTTGAACCGCCGGCGCCACAGCATGTCGGTGAGAATGATCGCGCGCGGTGGGTTGACCTGCGTATCCTCATCGCGGAAGTCGCGGCCTAGCGCGGGCTTCACACCGAGCACCTGGAAGAAGTCCGGCGTGACGCAGCGCGCCATGAACTCCTCGGGAGGCTGCCCGGCCATTACGCCGCCGCAGCCTTGTGATGCCGCCATGCCACTGAACACCGTGTTTTGCTTCTTCCAGTCCCAGTAGTTCGCCGGCGCGGGCGTGTTGTGCGCAAAGCCGATGTGCGACAAGTCTTCCCACACCATCACGAGCCGGTCGGGGTCGGCAAACGGTAGCGGCCTCACTAAAACGGCGTGAAAGACGCTGTAGATGGCTGTGTTCGCGCCAATGCCAAGTGCGATTGCAGCCACGGCGAACAAGGTGAACGTCGGCGCGCGAAGAAGAGAGCGAATTACCTGGTTCAGGCACGGCATGATAAATGCATAAGACGAACGGGGCTGACAAAAGTTCCTGCCGGATAGAGAAGAATCATTTACCGAACGCGTAGAGCTTCCCGTCCTGGCTACCGATGACGAGCATCCCCGCCGCCACGGCAGGAGATGCGCTCAGCCCCGCGCCCGCTTCAAATTCCCAAACCTTCTTTCCTGTCGCTGCGTCAAGACCGTAAACCCGCCCGTCGTTCGATCCAAAGAAAACGCGATCCCCCCGCCCCACCTCACCTTTGACATACGCGGGCGATGATTCCACGCGCGACTTTGTCAGGAACGTCCACAAGGCCTTGCCCGTTTTTACGTTCAGGCAATGTAGCATCTTGTCGCGCCCGCCCACGTACAAGCGATCGCCTGCCACCGCCGGCGATGCGTAGAAGGGAAACTTACGCTGCGGATGCTCGTAGCGCCACAGCACCTTTTTCTGGGTGAGACCGACACCGAGTACCTGATTGTCAAACGTGCCGAAGAAGGCCATCGTGGGAGTGAGCGCGGGCGAAGCGCCGGTGTATGCCTGCGAGGCGATCTCGTAGACCTCCTTGCCATCGCTGATGCGGACAGCGTGGAAGATTTCATCGCAACCGGCAATGAAGGTGACGCCATTGGCGATGCCGGGAGTGGAATGAACCTGCGCCGTGGTCTGGAATTTCCAAACGGGCGTGCCGGTTTTTACCGAGAGTGCATATAAGTGCGTGTCATAGCTCCCAATCAGAACCTTGTCGCCGCTCACCACCGGTGACGATTTGATCTCACTTCCGGTCTTGAACGTCCAGACAGCCTTGCCGTCCGCCGCGTTAACGGCATGCACCGTACCTCCCAAATCGCCGACATAGACAACTCCGCCCGCGACAGCGGGAGAGGATTCGCCCACTTCGGCGCCTGTCTTGTAACGCCACTTGAGTTTGCCGCTCGCAAGGTCTAGCGCGGCCAGTTCACCGGCCATCGACGCAACGTATACAACGCCGCCGGATATGGCAGCACTCGATTCAATCGATTCGCCCGCCTCCCAGGTCCACACGAGCCGCAGTGTGGCGGGCAGCGTCGATGCGGCGACTCCGGTCAATTGCGGATTGCCTCGAAATTGCGGCCACTCGCCGGGCTGACCGAGGGCGAGGCCCGCAGTAAGAAGTGCCATCAGTAGGCGCATAAATACAGCTCCATCGCCGATGCGGCGTCGAGTTTGCGGGGATTAAACGTCCCGGTCCATTGTTCGGCCGCGCGTTCGCTCAAATCGGCGAGCGCGTCCAACTCTACTCCCGCTTCGCCCAACGCACGTGGCAGGCCGGCGACGCTGCGCATCTCTTCCAGGCGCAACGGCAATTCGGGATGGAGATCGGCATAGCGTCCATTCACCGAAGGTGTATTCCAGCGCACGACATGCGGCAGCAACATCGCCAGCGCATGGCCGTGCGTGGTGCCATAACGTTGCGTGAGAGGGTTCGCACAGGCGTGTGCCGCGCCGAGCATCGAATGTTCAATCGCGGCGCCGGCAAAGTACGAGGCGACTTGCATGCGGCCCGCTACTTCCACTCCGCCGCCGATCAACGCCCGCTCGAAGTTCTCGTTGAGCAATCGCCAGGCCTCGCGCGCAAAGCAATCCGACATCGCATTGGCCTTCGAGCAAACCCAGGTTTCCACGGCGTGGGACACAGCGTCGAAGGCCGATGCCGCAAGCACGGCTTTCGGCTGTCCCGCGGCCAACTCCGCGTCGAGCACGGCGACCTTCGCCGCGGCAGTTGGATCGCCGCACGCCATCTTGCGATGTGTCTGCGCGTCGGAGATGACGGCATAACTCTGTGCTTCGCTCCCGGTACCAGTAGTGGTCGGAATGGCGATCATCGGCAGCAGTGGAGACTTCGCCTTTCCATATCCCCGGTAGTCGTGCATGGTGCCGCCATTGGTGAGCAAAAAATTGACGGCCTTAGCGGCATCCAGAGAAGAGCCCCCGCCAAGCCCAATCACCGAATCCAAATGTAGGTCCGCGGCGAAGACACGCCCCGCTTCCGCGGCATCCGTATCGGGATTCTCGCCGAACCCATGCCATGGCGTTACAGCCACGCCCGCTGCTTCGAGTGCGCGCACGGCGCGATCCACCAACCCGGCCTTCACCATGCCCGGATCGGCCACCAGCAACGTATGCGCAAAGCCATTTCCTCGGGCCAACTCGCCCAACCGTCCGAGCGCCCCGGGCTCGCACACGACGCTGGTCCTGGCATGCGAAGTGAATGTCATCATCGCGGCCTAGCCTCCTGTGCGCGCGCCTGGTCCACGATCTCCTTCACCTCGCTCATCAGTTGAGACGCTCGATAAGGAATCCCGTCCTTAATCACCCACTGGATCGCTCCGGAGTCCGGACGCATGATCTTGAGATTCGCCAGCGGGTTGCCCTTCACGACGACAATGTCAGCCAACCAGCCTGCGCGCACGCGCCCGATCTCGCTCTCCTTTCCGAGTGCTCGCGCTCCATTCCACGTCGCGTGTTGGATGACTTGCAAAGGCGCGAAACCGGCCTCCTGATGAAGCTCCAACTCCCGCGCATAGCCGAAACCCTGCATTTGATAGATGAAGCCCGCATCCTCGCCCGTGGTAACCGTGCCGCCGCGCCGCGCAAAGTCCCGTACGGCGTCCATCCAAAGGCGGTAGTTCTCTTTCCAAAAAATCTCGTCCTCCGTCGACCAGCCCAAGAAGAAACTGCCGTGGTTTTCGCGCGACGGTCGAAAGAAGGTCGCGAGCGCGGGATGTAGCAGCGCGCCAAACTGCGGCTGATTTTCGTAGCGCTGCAAATCTCGGGCAGCCTCGTAGATGCTCAGCGTCGTATCCCAAGCCACGCCTTTATCCACCATGTGCTGCAGTACGCGCCCCAATTTTTCCGGATCGACCTCGCGCCACAGGCGGCCGGCATAGCGAAAGCGGTCGGTCTCGTTGTTGTAATTGAAGTCAGGCGGGAACGACTGCACGCCCTTGCGCAACGCGGCGTCAGGAATGCCGTACCAATGTTCGATCGTGGTGACGCCCTCATCGGCGGCGTCCACCGCATTGGCATCCTCGACACCCATGTGAATGGCCGTGCGCATCGATAGCGCGCGAGCTTCGTCCATGGCGGCGGCGAGAATATCACGATAGGTTTGATGGAACTTGATGCCGTCGCCGCCCTGCGTCTTGATCTCACGGATGCGCGCGCGGGCCAGTTCGGGAGTATCGGGCCGCCCAAACCAGGCGTACACAAGCAATCGCGGAGCGGCTCGCTTCCCTTCCGCACTTTCGGTGCGGAGCTTTTTCGACAGTTCAAATGTCGAGGCCACGTCGCGCACCGTCGTAATTCCCGAAGCAAGCCACAGCTTCAGGCAATAGTCGACGTCCATCGGCAATTTGCCGCGGGTCTCCTGGATGTGGCCGTGCATATTGATCAACCCGGGAAGCACATAACTATCCCGCCCGTCGATCTGTTCGGCCTGCAGGTTTGCCGGCGCCCGCCCGACCTGCGTGATGCGATTGCCCTCAACGACGATATCGACAGGCCCCCGTGCGGGCATGCCAGGACCTTCCACCACCATCGCGCCGCGAATCACCATACGCGAGGGGCGAGTACCGTGCCTCGGCACGGATTGACAGAAGGAAACTGTGGCGATGAGCGCGAGGAGAGCCGCTCTCATCGTGCTACTTCACCTTGCTATCCCACTTCGCGCCTTCCTGAAGCGCGATCAACTGGTTGCGATTGGTAACGTAGAGCCTGCCATTGGCCGCGACAAAGGTGCCATAGACGCTGGAGCCCATGTTCACCTCGGAGATTACCTCTTTCGTCTTGCCATGCTGCATCACGACCACGTCGCCGTCCTCGTCGCCCAGATAAACCTTGCCATCCACAACGTATGGTGAGGCCCAGACTGCGGCCAACATGTCGTGCGTCCAATAAGGCTTGCCCGTTGCCGCGTCGATCGCGTGCAGAAAACCGGAAAAATCGGAGTAGTAGAGGATGCCATCCAGGAGAGCACCGGTGGAGATGCTCCGTCTGATCTTCTCGTAGTGCCAGACAAGTCCCGTCTTGGTGATGTCGCCGCGCTTGGTGGGATCGATGCAATAAAGATGGCCTACGCCTTCACCATGCTCAGGATCCTGCCCATTCGCAATGTAGACCTTGTCGTTGTAGATGATAGGCGTCGAAATCACTTCGTTGCGGTTCTTCGGCCAGACGGTGTCCTTTGGATTTGTGTCGAACTCCCAAAGGAACTTTCCGCTTAGGGCCTCGTAGCCGCGGACGTAGCCGTCGCCCTGTGCCGAAACAACCATGTCTACACCGGCCACTTTGCCCACAGCCGGCGACGACCACTGCCCGTGCAGAATTTTCTCACCGACCCGATTGTCTTCCCACACTACTTTGCCCGTCTTCTTGTCCACGGCGATCAATGCCGGCGCGCGCGGCGAGGGGATGTGCACATGGCTTTCATCATGGCCGTTGGACGTCATGAGCATAATCAGGTTGCCAAAGGGCACCGGCGATGCATTGGCCAGATTGTGCGGAAACACTGCCAGCTCATCCATCATGTCGAGCTTCCACACGATGTCGGCATGGCCTTTTCCGGTCAGCTTTTCTTCTTTAAACGGCCCGTCGTTTTCGTTGTCGAGGAATCCCTCGGTGTCCAGGCAGAGCAGTTCGGCCCTGTTGTTCACGTAATAGAGCTTGTCGCCCTCAATATAGGGCGAGCTCGCCACGCCCTGAAACGGCCAATCGTTCACGCGGCCCGCTGCCAACTTTTCCGTGGCGTGTTGCCAGAGGAATGTGCCATCGCTCTCTTTGAATGCCATCAGCACGCCGCGATCGCCGGTCTGCGTCTTGTCTCGAAGACCTTCGTTGTTGGTACCGACGAAGACCTTCCCGCCCGACACAGTGGGATTGCCGTACGTTTGCGAGCCCACCGCCGCTACCCAGACCACGTTTGTGCCCTTAGTAAGGTCCCAGGTCTTCGGCAGCCCTTTCATGACTCGAGTCATGTTGCGCTCCGGTGTACCGCCCCACATGGGCCAATCGCCGGTCGGCGGATCACCTGCCCAAATCACCATCGCGCCCGCCCCCAGCAGGACAACCGCTCTGATTGTTGAAACGCTTTTCAAGCGCATTAGTTTTTTACCGCCTTGATGTTGTCAAAGAAAACTTCGTTTGCCGCATCGGCATAGATGCCAGGCGCACCTTCGCGGCTGCCCACCGGATCGATCTTTTCAATCGTCCATTTCGCCGGTTCCGCTTCACCCACCGGCCACACCTTGCCTTGGGCGCGCACTGCGCCATTCGGCAGGTTCTCCACGCGCAATTTCATGTGATACCAAGTGTCTTTCTTCCATGGGAAATCGACGGAAGCGGTGCGCTTAGGCTCCGCCTGCCAAGGCTGTATTTCGAGCCGTTGGTGATTGCCGTAGAGTGTCAACGCATAGCGCTGAGCAACGACACCGGCGTCTCCCATCTGACGCCTCTTGTCGATTGCGCGAATATCGGCTTCCACTGTATAGTCATGCTCGTTTGTGTGGCCGAAGAACGTGCGCGCGCGTTTGGTGAATGCGTTGTCGGCCAACTTCGCCAGCACCTTGCTGCCTTCCATGTCGCGCACCTGATACTTGCCAAGGGCGTTCACCCAGAACGGCGGAGGCGGTCCCTCGGCCTTGCTCATCTCGAAATCGACGCCGAGCGGCACCACCGGCAAAACGCGCACGCGTGCTTCGACGGTTTGCTCGCCGACCTTCGCCGTCACCTTTCCCGCCTGCACGCGCGTCTCGGCGTCGGCCGTGAACTGACCTGTGCCACCGATCGAGCCTTTCATCGTCGTCGACCACTCGGCTTTTTCATTCTTGAGGAAGTTACCTTTCTCGTCAAAAGCTCGTACGGTGAAATCAACGGCTTGGCCGGGGCGGAGTATCACTTCCACCGGCACTACCTGCAATTGGGCTGGCTTGTCCACTACCGAACGCGCCAAGCCCGCGACTTTGGTTGCAATGGGAGCGGCCTTGGCAACACCCTTACTGGCCGTGTTTCTTGCCGTGCCCAGCCTGCTCGGCTTACCAAACACGTACATAGCTTTTTCGGAAACGACGAAGATTCTGCCTTCGCTGATCGCGGGCGATGCGACGATAATCTCAGATTCTCCGCCTTCGCCCAGCTTTACCTTGCTCAAAATCTCGGCTTTCTCGCGGCCTACCTTGATGATGTACACGACACCGCTCTCGGTGCCGACGTAAATCTTGCCGTCGGCCCACACCGGCGACGCCTTTTGCAGATTGCCCAGATTCTGCTTCCACAGTTCCTTGCCGGTGGCCGTGTCATAAGCAAACAGGTTGGCGGAATTGTCGATCTGGTAGTACACGCCGTCGGCAACCAGAGGATTCGAATAGCCCATCTGTGGACCATAGTTTTTCCACTTCAGGTCGGAGATCTTCAACTCGCCCTGTTTTGTTCCGTCGAGACCAGCGATCAAACCCATCGCAGCGTCTTCGAGGTTCTCTTCGGACTGGCTGAAGAAGACCATATTTCCGTCAACGGCGACACCTGTGTTGATTCCTCGCTTCGAGTACGGCAGACTCCACACTTTCTTGCCGGTGTTTACCTGCATGGCGTGAACGGCGCCGTCGCCGCCACCCGCGATCAGCAGCTTCTGCCCGTCGATCTCGGCGACAACCGGAGGCGAATACGTCGTGTCGTAGGGGCGCTGGCCCGGCTGGACCAGCCAAACCATGGCGCCCGTCTTTTTGTCGTAGGCCGCGTATCGGTGTCCGGCGCGGGCGTTTTCACCCCATGCACTTGTAATCGCGCTGACAACCACAAGGTCGCCTTCCACGACCGGGCTTACCGTGCGGCCGCCATGCGTAGAAACATAACCCAACTCCTCGTTGAGCGACCGATCCCACACCTTCTTGCCATTCTTGTCGACCGCGATGAGGTGCCCATCAACGCCGAACACGTAAACGTTGCCGGTTTCCGGATCGACTGCCGGCGCCGACCACGCAATGCGGTGGGCAGGGGCGTCGGAGTGAAACACGGTGTTGTGATACTCCCACAGCACCTTGCCCGTGTTGGCATCAAAGCACATCAGCCGTTCTTGAACGGTGTCCTCTTTGCCGGAGGAGTTGAACAGGTAGACGCGGTCGCCGAAGACGACGGGCGTGGAGCGGCTGCCATAGGGCGCCTTCCACAGAAGATTCCGTCCATCGAGCGACCAGTCGTTGACGAGATTCTTTTCCGGGGACTTGCCGTCACGATTCGGCCCCCGGTAGTCGGTCCAATCCGCAGCCGGCAACAATGCCGGCGCTACAAGCAGGGAGAGAAGCCACAATCGGCGCATGTTAGTTTCGACGAAGAGCACACAGAAATTGTAACCCCCGCCCGGGAAATGCGGTGGGATCAGACCCCGCGACCTGGGGTGGGTTAATAGGCAGGAAGGACTACGGAGAACTCGAAAATACGTGGGTTTAGGCGGCGGGCTTCGAGTTGGCGGATGCACTCGAATGGCGTGTCACCCAGCGCTTCGATCACCCGAAGGGGAAGGGTTTCCGGGGTATAGATCTCGAGAGCAATCCATTTCCCAGCCAATGCCGTGCGTTCACTCAAGGTCAGCCGCTCAGGCGGTCTCCCTAAATAGTCGGCCGGATTGATGACTGCGGATGCCATAGTAGAGCGCTAGAATATCAGACGCGCTCGGAGACCTGCCAGAACCGCATGGGCCATACGGTACCAGATTGGGGGAGGACCGGATTGGCTAGAAGCGCTTAAGCTCTTCGAGCAGCGCCTGCATGCCGCGCTTGCGGTAGATCGAGGTGAGCCTCTGCTCTTCGCCTGAAGGCGACATTGCTTTGCGCAGCACGGCATCGTTCAATGCCAGACGGGCAGGTACCCACAAGGAGCCGTCGCCAAACTCCACCTGGCTGACGAACGCCGTCATGGAGTCGATGGACACGGGACCGCCGCCAATTTCCGTAAATTTCAGTTGGCCATCCTGACGAACTTGTGAACGGGCTTTGGGAGCGAGGTTGATTCCCGCAGGCATCGCACCAGCCGAGTAATCACGTCCGCGCGAATCGCGCAGCATCCAGCCGATTTCCACCGAGCGCACGGCGCGGTCGCTATGATTCACGACATCCACATGCGTGACGGTGGCAAGTCCGGAAGAAACCAGCGCGGCTCCGCCTATGGCATCCACCGGCGCGTCCGGGAGACGGAGAAAGGCCAAATCCAGCTTACGCATGGGTTCGGCGGTAACACGCTGTCCACGGGCTAGTTGCACGTCCAGCCGCTGCGTCTCGGCCTGACGGGCCAGACTCGCCACGCACTCGCGGCGCAACCCGTCCGGACCGTCCCTTTCCAAAACCTGGCGGAACCACCGGCGGTCACGCTGCGCTTCCAATTCCCAGGCGGTTAGCGCACGCCTCGATTCGAACCGGTTTGGACCGTAGAAACTCAAATCGTCAAATAGAACACCATCCAGCGTAATCTCCACCAGGGGGCCGGTGCCCTTTTGCAGGGGCCGCAGCAGGCGCAGATCGATCTTTACGGGGAAGTTCTCACCTGGCGCGACGTCGAGCGACGGCCTGGTCACACTCGCTCGTCCACCCGGGGTTACCTCCTGCGAAGCCACAAGCATCGTCAGCCCTCGCACGCGTTTGCCCGAAGTGTTGCGCAGGCTCATCACAGAGCGCAATTCGACGACCAGAGCCCCGCCACGCTCGCTGGTTTTCGTGTCGCCCCAATCGGCAGTGACAAGCGTTACAGGCGAATCATCAGGGAGTGAAATCTTCACCTGCGCATGCGCAAGCACTGTCCCGGCCATCGCCGCCACAGCCGCCAGCACAAATCTATTCGCTGTAGACATGGTGGATCGTAACCTCGCCCGTATCCTCGTCCACATATTGGGCGCGCAGGGAAGCGGAGCCGGTCCGGGCGCCCGCGCTGACTTCCACCGCCATGGGCTTGCCGCCCTGGTGGAACAGCGTCATCGACGACGCGCCGTGCTTGAATTCAATGCCTTCGCCGGTAGTCGCGACCATGACGTCGCCCGCCGCGGCGCCCATCTTGCCGCGCGTGCTAAGCATCCATGTGGCGCCATACAGAAATACGGCCACCGAGGCGAGCGCAACCACGGGCTTAAAAAAGGAACCGTAGCTCTCAAACTCATCTTCGTCCTCACGGATCCGTGCCCGGACCGCCGCCGCTGGGGCGACAATCTGGCCCGCCTCGATTCCCAGCCGGATATTCGCTTTCATCTCGGCCGCCAGATGATCCCAGTTCACCTCGGGGGGCATTTCCTGGGCCAGAACGGCTACCTCACGACGAGCATCGCGCAGAGATTCCAGTTCGGCACGGCACTCGCGGCATGCGCTCACATGATGGCCGACTCGCAGCTTCAGCCACCAGCCGAGCTCGCCGCCGGCCAGCAACGCCAGCTTCCGTGTACTGGGATGACCACGGCGGCGGTTCATCTGCCTGTCCTTTCCAAAAACTTGCGGAACTTCACCCGGGCATTGGCGATATGCGAGCGTACTGTCGCCTTCGAGCACTTCAGATGCCTGGCCACTTCCTCGGCGGGCAGCCCTTCCACGTCGCGGAGCAGGAGGGCCATGCGTTCGCGCGGGCTCAACCGTTTCAGCCCCGCCTCCAAGCGAGTTCTCTGCTCGGTTCGGATGGCGTGTTGTTCCGGGCTTTCCTCGTCGCGCGCGGCGAGCGGTTCGGCGAGGTCTTCCATGGCGGTGAAGTTGACCCGCCCGTGCCGGCGCAGGAAATCGATCGACGTGTTCGTCGCCACCCGGCTCAGCCAGTGCGCGGCCCGATCGGGATCGCGAATCTGATCGCCATGCTGCAGGGCTTTGATAAAAACTTCCTGGGTGAGATCCTGGGCGTGATCGCTGTTGCCGACAATGCGGTAGACCTGAAGGTAAATTCGCCGCAAATGCAGCTCAATGAACCGGTCCCGCGCCTCTTGAGGCTCCGCAACAACCGGATGCCGCGCTTCACTCATTTCTGACATTACCCTCTGGACGTATGCCGCCATGAACAGGATACTCTTCCTGTCTTTCCTGACGACAACTTTGCCTCAAACGTGCAGGTTAAATTCTGCCTGCTATCATCCTAACTTTTCTATCGGCGGGACCCCAGATGTTCAATACGCACCTCAAAATGAAAGAAAATGAATGTGATAGGATCCGTTTGCATGCGACCCGTTGCCATCGTGGGCGCCGGTAAGACACCGTTCGGCGTGCTGGCCGATCAGGATGTCCTCTCGCTGTCGCTGACGGCCTGCCGGCAAGCTCTCGCCGACGCCTCGGTCAACCCGCCTGATCTGGAAGCCTTCTACCTAGGCAACTTCGCCTCGCCGGGGTTTACCGGGCAGAATCACCTGGCGCCGTTCGTTTCATCATCGCTTGGTGCACCGGGGATTCCGGCGACCCGTTTTGAGGCCGCCTGCGCCAGTTCGGGGAGCGCTTTCTTCCACGCCTGGTCGGCGGTCGCGGCGGGCATCTACGATCTGGTGCTTGTGTGCGGCGTGGAGAAGATGACGAGCCAATCGACGCCGCGAGTTACGGAGATTTTGGCAGGTGCGGGAGACCTCACGGGCGAAGTCCGCGCCGGGGCAACCTTTCCGGCACTATTCGCGATGATCGCCCGCCGCCACATGCACGTGTATGGCACCACACGCGAACATCTCGCCCACGTGGCCGTCAAGAATCATGCGCACGGGTCCCTCAACCCAGAAGCCCACCTGCGGAAGCGGATCACGCTCGAACAGGCGTTGGCGGGACGGCCGGTGTGCGACCCGCTGACGATCTATGACTGCTCGCTTGTCTCGGACGGGGCGGCGGCGGTGGTTCTGGCGCCACTCGAACATGCGGCACGATATAGCCCGCGCCCGCTACGCGTGCGGGGCATCGCGCAGACCTCGGATTATCTGGGGCTGGACCGCAAGGAAGATATCACGACCTTCCCGGCGGTGGCCGCGGCGGGCCGGAAGGCTTTCGAAATGGCCGGCGTCACGGCGCATGATATCGACATGGCGGAGTTGCACGACTGTTTCACAATCGCCGAGGTCATCGCTCTCGAAGATCTGGGATTCTGCGAACGCGGCGGCGGTGGTCCCTTCTCCGCCTCGGGCGCAACGGCCTTGGGCGGAGCAATTCCGGTGAACACCTCAGGTGGATTGAAGTCGAAAGGACATCCGGTGGGCGCGACCGGCGTCGCCCAGCTTTGCGAACTGGCGACGCAACTACGTGGGCAGGGCGCGGAACGCCAGGTCATGAACGCTTCGCTCGCATTGGCGGAAAATCTGGGAGGCTCCGGAGCGACCTGCGTAGTCACGATCCTGGAATCCGCCTAAGGGCACCCGCTTGAACCTCCTTTTCGGACCTGTTACAGTGACGGATTCTCCATGAGGTTACTGGATGTCCGCCGACTGGCGATTGCAGAAACAGCCCGGCTCCGGTTTTCCATCGCTGGAAACCGCGAATGCACGATCGACGAGCACGGCATTGCGCGCGTACCCGACTTGCGTGGAACACCCGAATTTAACCTCGAATCCGAATTTGCCTTAGCGCAGGAATTCCAGATGGAGTTAGTTCCGCGCGGCAAAGCCGCCAAGCAGACACCAGTATCCAAACGGCTGACGCGAGGCGAAGTCGAGCAGTTGTGCGAAAGGAAAGAGTCTGGGGCCCATGTAGCCGCAGGCCAAGATCATGATGAATAATGGACCCTCCTCCCCTCCCATTCCTGGACGACCGGCAACGCTCCGCCAACCAGGCGAATTGGTGAACGGGGCCGAACCCCGGCGCCCGGAATCACAGACGGCAAAACCTCCGGAAGCACCTTCGTTTCCCGCAGCCCGGGCCGAGTCACGAGTCGATAGCGCGCCTCCCGGGCCCAACGGTGAAGTGATGTACAATCGGGTGAACAGGGTGCCCCAAGTTCCCTCCACACAAACGAATAGCCCGACTGGGCCGAAGGAAAACCACATGGAGAAACTTCCCCAGAATATCCAAGAGGCGTTTCTCAACGCCGCGCGGAAAGAGCGTACGTTCCTTACGATCTATCTGATGAGCGGCGTGAAACTCTCCGGCCGGATTCGCAGTTTCGATAAGTACAGCGTGGTTTTGGAATCCAACAATCAGGAACAGCTGATCTTCAAACACGCCATCTCCACTGTCGTGGTCGCCAAGCCCACGCATCATAGTGGCGGTACGCATCACCCCGGGTCGCAACCCGGAGTTCCCGGCCAGGCGATGGGCGTCTCGGCCTCGGATTCCAGCGAGAACTAAACTGTCCGCGACAGGTCCAAGACGCGAGCGCGCCATCCTCGTGGGTTTGGAGACCCGCAAAGTTTCGTCCCGTAAATCCACTTCGGATGCGGTTCCATTTGACGCGACAGAATCCCTGGAAGAGTTGGCTGGTCTCGCCGAAAGCGCCGGCGCCGAGGTGCTGGACCGCATTTTGCAATCGCGTCCCTCGCCCGACGCAGCGACACTCATCGGCACCGGAAAGGTAAGCGAACTGGCCGCTCTTGCCGAGGCTTTGCAAACCGACCTGATCCTGTTCGATCACGACCTCACCGGACCGCAGACGCGCAATCTCGAGCGCGAGTTGAATTGCAAAGTTCTGGATCGAACCCAACTCATCCTGGACATCTTCGCGCGGCGCGCGCGAACGCGTGAGGGCCAACTGCAGGTGGAACTGGCACAACTGAACTACCTGTTGCCGCGCCTCACCGGCCATGGCGCCGCGATGTCGAGGCTGGGAGGCGGCATCGGCACACGCGGCCCGGGCGAAACCAAACTGGAAACGGACCGCCGCCGTATCCGGAGCCGCATCCACAAACTGGAACAGCAGTTGAAGACGGTGCGATCAACGCGAACCATTCAACGCAAGAAACGCGAGAGCGTACCGCTGGCGACGGTGGCGCTAGTGGGTTACACCAACGCGGGCAAGTCGACGCTGTTCAACCGGCTTACCGGCGCCGACGTTCTCGCCGATGCCAAGATGTTTGCCACGCTCGATCCGACCGTGCGCCACATCGTTCTGCCCTCGCGCCGCCGCGCGCTGCTCTCGGACACGGTAGGCTTCATCCGCAATCTGCCCACGACCCTGGTGAAGGCCTTTCGCGCGACGCTGGAAGAAGTCACGGAAGCCGCGCTGCTGCTTCACGTAGTCGACTCGGCTTCGCCCCATGCGGAAGAACATTTTGCGCATGTATTAGAAGTCCTGTCTGAGATTGGCGCCGCCGGTACGCCGCAACTGGTTGTGTTGAACAAGTCGGACCTGCTTCCACCCGAGAACGCGCAAGATATGGCGCGGTCGCTTGGCAGCCGCTTGGGGGCACTGCGGGGCGGCGGCGGTCCCGTCCCGGACATCCACCAGGTGACCGCTGCGTCGGCACGAACGGGCGAGGGATTGGACAAGATCCGCGCGATCATGGATGGCATGCTGGACCTGGATCGTGTCTCTGAAGTGATGCTCCACATACCCGCGAGCGACGGCGCCGCGATGCACATGATTCACGAATATGGCCAGGCTCGCGAGATCCGCTACGACGAGTCGGGCGTGTGGGTCATCGCCGATCTGCCGCAGTCGATTCAGCGGAAGCTGAAGCAGTACATTCGGCGTTCGCAAACGAACTCTCCCGTAGCTTCTGCGTTGATATAGTTAAAATGCGGATGAATCTTCCGAACCTACTCACGTTGATGCGGATCTTCTTCGTACCGCTGCTGGTGGCGGCGCTCGTGCAGGAGAGCTGGGGTATCAATTTGGGGCAGCAGACGGTCCACAACGAGTTCGTCGCGCTGGCCATTTTTCTGTTTGCCGCGGGCACCGACTTACTCGACGGCTACCTTGCCCGTAGATGGAAGCAAGTGACCACGGTTGGCACGCTGCTCGATCCGATAGCCGATAAGCTGCTGATCTCCGCGGCGCTCATCTCATTGGTTCAGGTGCGCGCCCTGCCCGGTTGGATGGCGATTTTGATCATCGGCCGCGAGTTCGCGGTGACGGGCTTGCGCGGTATTGCCGCTTCGGCGGGCTACATCATCAAAGCAAGCGACCTGGGCAAGACGAAGATGGTGGCGCAAGTAATTGCGATCTCAGTGGTGATGATGAGCGTGCGTTCGCCGTCGTGGACGCCTTACGCACTCGTGGGGATGTGGGTGGTGGTGTTTTTCTCGGTCGTCTCGGCGATCATGTACTTCCTGAAGTTCTGGCGCAAGGTGGATGTCGAGGTGAAGTTGCGCACACGGCGCGACCTGCTTCGCATGGAGCGGCGGCAGAAGCGTTTGGAGATGCTGGCCATGCGGGAGAGGGCGCGCGAGGCCAACCGAAGAGCGGCGGGCGCTCCTGCAGCGGCGAAGAATAGTTAGAGGCGGACAAACGCGCATGTGAACCGCGCGGCAAATGAGACACGGTGTAAAGAGGCTCTTGTTCGCGGTTGACGCTCGATTTTGCTTTAAATGCAATAGGTTCATAGTTCTGGCTGCCAAGCGAGTGTAAGGCCGGGGTGTAGAGTCGTAACGTTTGGCGGCGAGAGCGCCGCGCACGGAAACTCCGGTGAAAGATGGAGCGGCATGAGGCGGATGTCATCTGAAGTGTGCTCGCACTATGAGGATGCTTGGAGGAGAGCGCGAGCACACTTCAGCGCAAAGGCAAGATGTTGCACGGAAACAGAAAGTTTTTCCGCGCGAGTTGTCACTCCATTTTTACGAGACCCGGACAGCCACCTTCAGCACGCCGTTGCCGCGGGCGCCGAAGAGTTCGTAGGCCTTGTCGATTTCGTCCAGCGGGAAGAGATGAGTGAGCAGCGGACGGAGGTCGATGCGTTGGGCTTCGACGAGGCGCATGAGGCGGTACATCCGCTCTTTACCGCCAGGGCACAGCGTTGTGACTATCTTGTGATCGCCGAGACCGGCGGCAAAGGGTTCGAGAGGCACCGTCAGGTGTCCTGAGTAGACGCCCACACTCGACAGCGTTCCACCGGGGCGGAGAACTTTGAGGGCATTCTCGAAGGTTGCCTGGAGACCGAGCGCCTCGATGGCAACGTCGACACCGCGACCGTTGGTAGCTTCAAGGATCGCCTCGACAGGGTTTGCGCCGGAGTGGAAGGTGGTAGTAGCTCCGAAGCGGGTGGAAATGGCGAGACGATGGTCGTCGTTATCGACGGTGAAGATGCGCGCGGCGCCCATGAGCTTCGCCCCGATGGTGGCGCACAGTCCGATGGGGCCTTGCGCAAAGATTGCGACATTATCGCCGATGCTCACGCCACCGCTTTCGGCCGCAGAGAAACCAGTTGAAGCAATATCGGCGAGCAGTAGCACTTCCTCGTCGGTGAGCGAATCCGGAATCAGGGCAAGATTGGCCTGGGCATGAGGAACGAGTACGTACTCGGCCTGTGTGCCGTCCATCGTATTGCCCAGTTTCCAGCCGCCGAGCGGCCCGCCGCATTGTGAGCGATTTCCGCGCAGGCAGGGTTCGCATTGCCCGCAGGGTGTGATGGCGCCGACGAGCACGCGCTGTCCGACCTCGTAGCCAGAGAGGCCGGTACCCAGCTCGTGGATCACTCCCACAGCTTCGTGCCCGATTGTCAAGCCGGGCTGGACCGGATACTCGCCACGAACGATGTGCAGATCAGTTCCGCAGATCGTCGTGAGCCTGACCTCGATCACGGCCTCGCCCGGACCCGCATGTGGAATCGGTTTTTCTTCCAGCCCGAAAGTTCCCGGGGCTCGGAAGACATTTGCTTTCATCAGACCGAGATGGGGATGTGGGTGCCGTCCTGGAGTTTCAAGAGCGAGTTGCATAGTCCATATGCTCCTTACCCATGAAGATGCATTTTGATTTCCATGATTGGAGGTGCTGAAACGACGCTGGTTGTCCGGCAGCAGGATGGGCGCATTGAGCCACGTTTGCGCACCTTAACCCACGCCCTCTCAAGGGATGTAAGCAAGCTTGCCGATTGACTGCGATTGCCGGCCGGCGGGCCATGTGTAGCTGCATGGATGAAAGGAGATGACGTCATGATCGACGTACTGGTGCAAGATTTACAGCATGAAAGCCGGAGAGAGCCGCATCTGTTTGATAAGTCAGGAGATCTACTGCCTAGTCCGTGGACGAGGTGGTAGAAGTGGAGTCGCCAGTCTTTACTTTGCGCAGTATTTGCGGCCCGTCGGGTGATAGGATCACGACGCGCACCTGGCCGTTCGGTCCGATGGGGCCGATCGACTTGCCGTCGGTGAGGATTTCGATTCCTCCGGCATTGCCCACGACGAGTTTCGCACGGGCAACACCGGAAACGACCTTGCGCTGATTCGGCTCGAGGATTCCCGAGAACACCTGCTTACCATTGGCGGACATGGAGACCCAGGTTGGCTGAGTGGCAACCACTTGGACGGCCATGCCGTCGGCGGAGATGGTGATAGTAGACTCTTGGGAAGGCGCTGAACTGGTGTCGGACGCGGGCACGGCCAACGCCTGTTCGGCGGGTTGTACGGGGGCGGGCGGCGGTGTGGGCAGCGACTGCTGCACACGCGCGGCAGTTCTTGCTTCGGCGAAGATGCCGGACAGTTCCTGCCAGCCCATGTAGATCGCCGAACTGGCTCCCAGTACCGCGACCAGAGCGACAGAAGACCAGCGAGCCCTGCGCCAGGAGGAAGAGTCGAAATTATTCAATGAGTCTCGTAACGGTTGAAGCTGGACCGTTGTCTGCTTACTGGACAGTTGCTCAAGAACCGGATCGGGCGCCTTCGGGAAAGCCCGGTCCAGGTTCGCTTCAATTTGGGAGGGGTCAAGGCCGACTAAGGCCGCATATTGGCGCGCAAAATTGCGGGCGAAGAGAGTTCCGGGCAAGACTTCATAATCTTCGCGCTCCAAAGCTTCCAGGTAGCGCACACTGATACGCGTCTCACGGGCGATCTCGTGGAGATCCATCCCTTTCGCCAGACGCGACTGACGTAGCTGCTCGCCGATTCCCGACATAGCCACATGATTGTACCTCAACGGTATAATGCGAGGCGAGTGTCCGTACTGGAGCCTTCTGGCCAGATTTCCCCTACCCCTCCCGAACCGGTTGTGACTGTTGTAGTTGTGAATTGGAACCGTCGCGAACTGTTGCGGAGCTGCCTTCTCTCGCTCGAAATACAGATGGGACTGGCGGGGATCTTCGAAGTGATTCTGGTTGATAACGGGTCCGAGGATCAAAGCGTGGAGATGGCGGAGCGCGAATTTGGAGACTCTGCATCCTTCCGGCTTCGGTTGATTGAAAATGATCGCAACCTCGGATTCTGTGAGGCCAACAATCAGGGCATGGCGTTGGCGCAAGCGCCGTTCATAGCCTTGTTAAATAACGATGCGGAGGCGGAGCCGGGTTGGCTTGCGGCGCTGCATAAAGGGCTAATTGCGCACCCAGGGGCCGGCATGGCAGCTTCGAAAATCCTGGTGTGGGAAGACCCAGGGCGCATCGACAAGGCGGGCCATCTGATCTATCTCGACGGGCAGAACCGCGGGCGCGGAACGGGTGAACGCGACCATGGGCAGTATGACAAGGAAGCCGAAGCCCTTTGGCCGGACGGCTGCGCTTGCCTGTACCGCCGTTCGATGATCGAGGAAATCGGCGGATTCGACGAGGACTTCTTCGCCTATGCCGACGACGCCGAATTGGGTTTGCGCGCTAGAATAGCCGGTTGGGGATGCATCTATGTCCCTACGGCCGTGGTCCGGCACCACCGTGGCGCGACCTTAGGCTTGGCGAATTTGCGCCGCCTGGAGCTCATTGAACGAAATCGTGTGTTGCTGGTCGCCAAACTGTTTCCCTGGAGGCTGGTGTGGCTAAACGGCGTGTTCTATTTGGCAAGGCTCGCCGCCGGAGCTCTGGCAGCGGTGCGCCAGAGGGGGGAGATCAACCGATTTCCTGGCTCCGGCGGGAAGCTGCGGGTGCTGTTGGCCTTGATCCGCGCGGACCTGCAGGCATTGCGGATGCTGCCGCGGATGATCGCGAAGAGGAAGAAATTGGATTCGATCCGGAAACTGTCGAGCCACGAGATCACGCAATTGCTGTGGCGGAACCGGATCACGCTCAAGGCCTTGAGCGAGCAGTCGAATTAGAAGAGCCAAGCAATACCGCGCAACCGCATCCAACGAGGGTATACGACACAGTGGACGATCCTTGCCCTGCCTGCGGCCATGAGCGGTCGCGAATTCTGCTGGAAGGCAGCGATCGTTTATATGGCACGACCGACCGCGTCTTTCAAGTGGTCGAGTGCCAAGCCTGCCAGCTGATTCGCCTGTACCCGTGGCCATCTCCGGCGGAGCTACGGCATTACTATCCGGACGATTACTGGTTTGTTCCAGAGCAGGACGTGGTGTCGAATCTGGAGGAGACATACCGGCGCTTTGTATTGCGCGATCATGTCAACTTTGTGCGGCGCGCATTGGAAAATGCCGGAGTGGATGGGCCGTTGCTGGATGTGGGATGTGGCGGTGGCCTGTTTCTGAAGATGCTCGCTGAGAAGGGGCGCGGCGTCGTCGGGTTGGACTTCGCTTTGGGCGCAGCCGATGCGGCATGGAATCGGAATGGCGTAGCGGCGGTGTGTGGATCGCTGACGCAAGCGCCCTTCGCGGCGGAAAGTTTCTCGGCAGTGACGATGTTTCACGTGATCGAGCATCTGTTCGACCCAGTGTCGTACCTGGAAGTGGCGCATCGCTTGATAAAGCCGGGCGGCAGACTGATCGTGCAGGTGCCAAATGCGAGTTGCTGGCAGTTTCTGCTGCTCGGTGAAAATTGGAATGGCGTGGACATTCCACGGCACTTGATCAACTATCGCGCAAACGATCTGGAGATCCTGCTCGATCGTTGCGGCTTTGAAGTAACGCGCACGAAATTCTTCTCTCTGCGCGACAACCCCGCAGGACTGGCATCGAGCCTTGCGCCCGGGCTGGACCCGATGGCGCGGCGCATACGCGCCGTGGAGGAATCTCCGAGGAAACGCGTAGCGAAGGACCTTGTGTATCTTGCACTGGTCATGCTGAGTGTTCCCTTCGCACTGCTCGAAGCGGCCTGCCATGCCGGGTCGACGGTGATGGTAGAGGCGCGCAAGAAGGCGTGAACGCCTTATGAATCAGGCCTCGCCCGCGCGCTTCCTGCCGGCGCCACTGCGGCGATACATTCTGCACTTTGAGAGCGAGATTGAGCGGGCGGTGAAGGAGTTCGCGGGGCGGTTGGGGGCGGGTGCGAGGGTATTGGATGCGGGGGCGGGCGAGGGCCAATACGCGCACCATTTTTCGAAGCAGCGCTACACGGGGATCGACTTGGGGATTGGCGATGCGGCGTGGAATTATGCGGGTTTGGATTGCGTGGGGGATTTGGAGCGGCTGCCGTTCGCGGATGGGCAATTCGATGGGTGCCTGAATGTAGTGACGCTTGAGCACGTGAAGGATCCGCAGCAGGTGTTGTGCGAATTGGGGAGAACGCTGCGGCCGGGTGGGGAGTTGTTGCTGGTTGCGCCGCACGAGTGGGAAGAGCATCAGGAGCCGCACGACTATTGGCGATTCACCCGGTATGGGCTGCGGCTGTTGTTGGAGCGGTCGGGCTTTGAGCGGATTGAAGTGGAGCCGGTGGGCGGGTTCTTCCGGCTGCTGGCTCGAAGGCTGGCGCATGCGCCGAGAATGCTGCCGTTTCCATTAAACGTGATTGCGCTGGCAGGATTGGCGGGGTGGGTGCTGGTATTGCCGTTGTTGGATGGGTTGGATAGGAAG
>DASRHX010000907.1:0-2870 GCA_035650295.1 Bryobacteraceae bacterium
TTTCCCGCCGAACCGAAACTTGGCCCCGTCTACTACCCAGTCACCCACTTCGTTCCTTCCAACTTCCCTTTCTGGATGATCGTTCCGGGCTTCCTGCTCGACTTACTATTTGCGCGCACCGTTGCGTGGCCAAAGCTGAAATTGGCGGCCTTCGCCGGCGCCCTCTTCCTTGGCGGCCTGATTGCCGTGCAATGGCCGTTCAGCATGTTCCTCAATTCTCGCTACTCCAAGAACTGGGTGTTCTATGGGAATAATTTCGACTACAACACCCGCCCCACCAGTTACTCCTTACGCGACCTTTACTATCCCGTCGAGAAGACACCGGAGCAGTTCTGGACTGGCATGGCGATCGCCCTTGCCGCCGCCATCATTACCTCGTGGCTAGGCCTGTACCGCGGCGATTTTCTTAAAAGGGTCAAGCGCTGATGCGCAGGTTCGCCCTCCTCCTCCTTGCAACCGCCGCGCACGCCCATATTGGCAGCCCAGACGTTTTCTTCGAAGGCAGCGCCGGACCCTACCCGCTGTTCGTCACTATACGGCCGCCCACAGTCATTCCCGGTACGGCGGACATCGAAATTCGTACCTCCGCCCCCGACGTTCGCGAACTTCGCCTTACGCCTACTCCCCTCACCGGCGACGGCGCGAAATTCGCTCCCACTCCCGATATCGCCCGTCGCTCCAAGGACGATCCGCAATTCTTTTCCGGCACGCTGTGGATGATGACATCCGGTTCCTGGCAGGTGCGCATCGCCGTGGATGGCGCGCGTGGGGCAGGGAAGTTGAGCGTCCCCGTTCCGGCCGTCGCGCAATCTACCAAACGCATGGATGCACCGCTCGGCATCGCACTCGCCATCCTCGGCTTCATCCTCGCCATTGGAGTCGTCAGCATCGCAGGCGCTGCCGCACGTGAAGCTCAACTCAGTCCCGGCATTGAACCCGGCGCGTCGTTCCTTCGCCGTGGCCGCCGTACCATGGCCATCGCCTCCGTCATTGTCGTCGCGGCGCTCTATCTGGGCAACCTCTGGTGGACCGCTGAAGCCAACACCTACGACCGCTACATTTATAGGCCCCTCAACGCCGCGGCCGCAATCGGCAACGGCCGTCTGCGCCTCGAACTAAGCGACCCGGGTTGGCTCGTGACACGCAAGACCGACGACTTCCTCCCCGACCACGGCCACCTCATGCATCTCTACGTCCTCAGACTTCCCGAAATGGATCGTGCCTGGCACCTCCATCCGGAGATGACTGGCCCTGGTGTTTTCGATCACGCCCTTCCACCGATGCCTGCCGGCCGCTACGCCCTCTTCGGTGATCTCGTGCACGAAAACGGATTCCCCGAAACAGTGACCACGGAATTCACGCTGGCCAACGATCTTCCAGGTACGCCGCTCTCCGGCGATGACGCCGCCGGCCCAACGCCCAACGCCGCTCGCATCGTCTTTGACCGTGAACCCACCTATCGCGTGGGCAAGCCCACCCAGTTCCGCTTCCGCCTGGTGGAAGCCAACGGCGAACCTTCGCCTGACATGGAACTGTACATGGGCATGCCCGGTCATGCCGCCTTTATCCGCCGCGACCGAAGCGTGTTCGCTCACGTCCATCCTGGGGGTTCCGTACCGATGGCCTCACTCGCTCTCACCGCCGAGGCCAAAGCGAATCCCCATTCGCTCCACCACATGGGCGCCATCCCGCCCGAGATTAGCTTCCCCTACGGCTTCCCCAAACCCGGCCCGTACCGAATAATCGTCCAGATGAAGCACGGAGGCACCATCGAAACCGCGTTATTCGACGTGGACGTCACCCCATGATTGCCGCCCTCGCACTGCTCCTCGCCGCCGCCCCGCCTCCCCCTCAGATGAACTGGTACTGGCTACAAACCTACCAAGCCACGGAGCAGGTAAAACCATCCAACGCCGGCGCTGCGTTCCTCGCCTACAGCTTCTTCCTGGGCGGGACGAATCCGGTGGTCGCGCGCCCGCGCCGCGCGCCGTTGGTTTTGCCGCTGAACACTTACCGCATGGCCGTCGTACGCATCGACCACAACGAGGCTAAATTCAACGCTGCCCAGCGCGACGAACTTGCGCGCAGAATCGCCGAAGTTCCAGCGCTCACTCGTACCCAGGCTCTCCAGATCGACTTCGATGCTCCCGAATCCGCTTGGCCTTTCTACAAGGCCCTGGTTGGCGATGTCCGCCGCGCCATTGGCCCCGACATCTTTCTTTCCATTACCGCGCTAGCCTCCTGGTGCGGCGCCAACTCCTGGATGTCGGGCCTTCCCGTCGACGAAATCGTACCCATGTTCTTCCGCATGGGACGGCAGAAGATCGAGCCGCCGCTGGCCTTTCCCGCCTGCCAATCCAGCGCCGGTGTCAGTGTGGATGAACCATCCGTGCGCCTTCCTGCCTCGGTAAAACGCGTATATACATTTCAGCGGAATTCCGTCCGATGAAACGCCGCGCCGTCATCGCCGCCACACTCCTTCTAATTCCTATCCTTGCCTGGCGCATCGCCGAGGCCTGCGCCCCGGTCTTTGCCGTCGCCGTCTTCCACTACAAGCGCCACCCTGATCTTCCACGCAGCAAGTTCATCGATGGAAACTTAGGCGTGATCCAGCCCACGTGGGCCCGCTCGTATTTAGTTCTCAGTTACCGCCACTTAGCCGGCATCGGTCTCGACGGCGCCGAACGCGACCAGGCCAGGGACTACTACAAGGACCGCGATACTCAATGGTGGGACCGCATCGGCACCGACTGGGTCGCCCGCTGGCGCACTGCCCGCGCCCGCGTTCCCGGCATCTCGCATCCTCCCATCCCCCTCACGACCGAGGGCAAGTTTGCTTTCGACGAGAAAACGAATTCGTTCGTCCTCAA
>DASRHX010000908.1:0-2857 GCA_035650295.1 Bryobacteraceae bacterium
CGGCTTCGGCCCCACCGCGATCTTCAAGGAGCCGTCGGACTCTTTCTGCAACGGTGAATGGTTGTTCAGGTTGAAGCGCTTCAACGGATTGTCGACCACGCGATAGTCCGGAACGCTCACCAGGATCACGGACCAGTACGCCTCAACCACGGATTGCGGCAGGCGGTCGGCAGGGAAATGGATCACATAATTCTTGCTGCCATGCAGCGGCTGTCCCTCCGAGTCGCTCACGGGTGTGAAGTAGAGGACCTCGTTCCCCGTGTTCCCCCAAATGCCTCCATAGTTCACCATCGTCCGGAACCAATAGTTGGTGCCATAGTTGCCGGCCGGCCCCCCTCCCATCCAATGGTTGCGAACGGGCATGGCCGCAGTTGTCGCGTACACTTGGAATTCCTTAACGGCCTTCCCGCGCACCACTTTTTCCACTGTGGTCCGCGCGTCATTGCCAGAGGCGACGTAGGCGGCAACAGCCCGCGCTTTCTGCTGCATTTCGCCCGCAATGGGCGCAACGTCGAGTGCGGAGGCCAACCGAGCATCAAGGTCATCGAAAATCTCGACGCCCATCAGCTCTTTGTTGTCGAACATCGGAATCTCGGGCGGCGCGTCAATCTCAGGCGTCCGCAGCGAGCGCAGCGTGAATGCCTGTTGCAGCTTCACGGCGCCGTCCGGGTCGTCCTTCAATTCGACTCGACTGAGCATCTTGGCCTTGTGCGAGTGCAGCACAATCCGGCCCGCATCGTCGGGCGTTTTGACTCTCGATCGCGGAGCGACCAACGCGAACCTGCCAAAGGGCTTTGAGGGGAAGGTGCGGTCGTTGATATTGACAATCACCTCGCCCCACTCGTCGAGGAGTTGGGCGGTGTAGTAGCGTCTCGTGATCGGCGGCACTTCGAGAAGTGCCGGCGTGTCCGCATCGACCGCGATCCACGCCTCCAGATAGGCGACATCTAGGTTGGGGTTGACGAAGTCCGCCGAGCCGAGCGGGTTGTACTTGATCGCGTTGTAGGCGAAGCCATCTCCCTTTCGGTCCATGTGCTCTTGGCGGATGACGAGCATGCGCCCCAGGAGGTACGTGTAGGCATCGACGATGATCTTCTCGTCGGGCATCTGCATGCTGTCACTCCGCATCATCTGGCGCCTCCGCTCGGCCGATACGGATCAGGCGTGCCCATGGGAATCAGCGGGTGCTGCTTCACGCTCTCTTCGAAGGCGCCCACCATCTTCAGCACCGGGCCGATGATCCAGGAGTCGAGGATCGTCTTCGTCTCGTCTTCTTGTGGGTTCGTGTAGAGATTGAACAAAAACGGCAGCGGCAGTTTCACCGGCGGCGAGATCATCGTCTCCTGCTGATAGAAGTGCACCTTGTAGTGGCGCCACTTCACCGCCTGCAGCCGATCGGCGCACCAGATCAAAATCCCTTCGCGACTCGACGCCTCGGTCTTGCCCACGAAGAAACCGGCTTGATCGACGCCGTCGATTGGACGGTCGGTCGGCACGCTGGCGCCGACCAGACCCGCGAGCGTGGGAAACAGATCGACGCAGTGCACCATCGCATCGCTGACACGGCTAGCCGGGATCCGGCCGGGCCAGCGGATCATGAACGGCACACGGATCCCGCCTTCCCACGCAGTGAAGTACTGGCCGCGCCATGGCCCTGCCCAGCCGTCATAGGGGCGGACGAACTCCGGCCCGTTGTCGCTGGCGAAGATGACGATCGTGTTGTCGCGGATGCCGAGACGATCGACCGCGTCGAGCATCTGGCCGACGTTGGCGTCCATTTCCGCCAGCATGTCCGCCCAGTCGCCGTTGCCGGTCTTCCCCGCGAAGCTGGGGTTGGGCAATGTAGGTAAGTGCGGCTGTGTGAGCGTGGCATAGGCGAAGAAGGGCTTCTTCGCCTGTGTCTGCCGCTCCATGAACGCGACCGTGCGCCGCGTGATCTCCGCATCCATCAGTCGCCGCTGTTCAAGGTCGTAGACTTTGACCTCGCGACTCCTCTCGCCCTTTCGCCCTTCCATGATCTGTTCAGGAGGCATGATGCTCGGCGAGTAGCCGGGAGACGAGGGCCACAACGCCTCGTCGGTGGTGCGGGGAATGCCGTACCACTCATCGAATCCTTGATCGGTGGGGAGACGGCCGTTCTGGCTCCCGAGGTGCCACTTGCCATAGAGCGCGGTCGCGTAGCCCGCCGCAGAGAGCGACTCCGCCAGGGTGACTTCCCACTGCGTGAGGCCGTCAGCGACGCCGCCGAACGGCACGGAGTGCGTGCCCGAGCGAATCGCGTAGCGGCCGGTGAGGATGGCCGACCGGCTCGGCGTGCACTGCGCCTCCATGTTCATGTTGGTGAGGCGGAGGCCTTCACTGGCGAGCCTGTCGATGCGCGGAGTCGGCGCGCCGCGCGTCGCCCCGCCGCCGTAAGCTCCGAGCTCGCCGTAGCCGAGGTTGTCTACGAGCATAAACAGGATGTTCGGCCGCTGGACAGATGGGCTCTGCAGGGCTGACTGCGTGGCGCCAACAGGCGCAGTCCGTTCGAGCAGATGTGCGGTGACGCCGGCGCCGGTCGTCTGGAGAAATGCGCGTCTGGTTACCATCCTCGACTCCTCCCCCGCCGGCCGTTGCTGGCCGTCAGTTTCGGATCCACCGCTCCGAGCGGTGTGATCAACCGGCCGGTGCCAGCAGCGTGACACCAAGCACCACTTTCGATTTCACCGCCCCCGTCATGTCCTTGAAGTTCCATTGCGGATTGACGTAGAAGCGGAACGGCTGCTTCGCCACGATCTGCACCACGCCAATCTGAAAACCCAGTGGAACATTCGTCCACTCATCGCGCTCCCAATCGTAGGTAAACTGCGCGTCGCCC
>DASRHX010000909.1:0-2808 GCA_035650295.1 Bryobacteraceae bacterium
GACGCTGTTTTCCGGAGCCTTGACGGAGGCGGATTGGAATGGGCGTTGCGGTTCGGGGCGATTGATGACGAAGATGAGAGCCAAGCCGGCAGCCATGACGGGAGCGAGCCACCACATCCAGCGGAGGTTGCGTTGCGGTTCGGGCGCGAGCCGGGCGCGAAGGCGGGCGCGGAAAACCGGGTCGGCAAGGGCGTCGCGGAGGGCCTCTTCATCGGCTAGGGCGTCGAAGAGTTGCTGGTCGTCGAGGGCGGCGCGCATGAGGTCGCCATGTTCGGATTCGGTGAGCGTACCTGCGGCATAGCCGCCGAGCAGGCGTTCGAGATCGCGCGCGCTCATTTGCTCACCTCCTTCTTTCTCCATTGTCCGCCCATCAGTTCCAGCAGACGCTGGCGGCAGCGATGGTCCCACGTATAAACGGTGTTGATTGCGGCGGCGCCCATCTCCTGGCGGATCTCTTCGAAGGTCTTGTCTTCGAGCTTGAGGCGGAAGAGGTCGCGGCAGCGGCCGTCCAGTTTGGCGATCGCCTCTTCGAGGCGGGCCTGCAGCTCGCGGCGCTCGAGATCGACGGCCTGGTCAGCGCGGCCGTCAGCGAGGGGAAGCTCATCGACGGGTTGCGTGTCCCATTCGCCGCGGCGCGTGGCTTTGCGGCGGAACTCGGTGAGTTTAAAGCGCAGAACCTGGAACGCAATGGGCAGCAGATCCTCGGGGCGGTCTTTATCGCCATACTTTTGCTCCAACACGAGGAGAGTTTCCTGCGCCATGTCTTCGGCGAAGTCTCTCCCTAAGTGTGATGACGCGTAGGCGACCATCCTTTCACGGATTGTGGCGAGGAGCTGTTCGCGCGTCTGCGTCAAGGGGTTACGGCTCCGCGAGGGGGTTAATGAGGACGGAGACGTGGCCGGCACGCGGGGGGTTGCGGGGCGCGGCGGCGTGTAGGTGCACGGCGATGGGTTTAGTGTAACTGGAATCGGGTAAGAGTGCGCATACGGGTCGATTCGCTTACTAAGAGATGGGTGCATCGAGATCCGAGCCAGCCGAAGGCGCGCAGGCGGACCTATCGCGCCTTGAGAGTTCCAGTACCGGAAGGGGATGGAAACGCTGAAAAAGCAGCTTCGACGGAGGGATTGGAGCGTATAATCGGTGCCTGCTACGAACGCAAAATGGAAGTCTAACTGAAACACAAAAAAGGAGGAGGCGCCATGAAAGGTTTGCTTTGCACGGTGGCGAAAGCCGCTGGGGCCCTTGCCCTAACCATTGCTTTCGGCTTTATCACCCCGGCTGAAGCGGGTTCGCTCACGCTGGATACTTGGGAACAGTTCGGATTTAGCACAGCGGGTACCCCCGCTACAGGTTGCGATCCCGACGACCCGGCCGGCCCCTTTTGCATCGCAAGTTCAGGCACCCCTACCAGCTTCCTCGATGCTCCGCCCTGGACATTCGTGTCGCCAGGAATGGCTTCCCTCACAGTAACGGACGCGTTTGCCGCGGGAGACCGTTTTGAGGTGTTTGATTTTGGTGTTTCTATTGGGCTCACATCCGCCCCCTTTGGAAGCGCCGACTGCGGCGACGACCCGGTTCCCTGTCTGGCGACGCCGGGCATCAGCTCAGGGGTGTTTATTTTGGCGGCCGGAAATCATTCCCTCACAATCACGCCCACACTCAGCCCCAGTGATGGCGGTTCTGGATACCTGATTGTGAGCAGCGCAGTTCCGGAGCCCAGTGGATGGATTCTGCTCTGCATCGGTCTGAGCGCCCTATGGTTCTTACACCGAAGAGTTAGGCGCACCACCGGCGGCAGAGTCGCTCAGTAGGGAGGCGCACGATGAAACGGACCGAAAGAAAACTCCTAGTACTCCTCGCTTGCTTTGCCATCGGCGGTCTCGTATCTGTCGAGCCGTGGCCGGTTGCCGCGCAGGTTGGACGTTTTGCGGGCCCGACGTCGTCCCAACCGCTGGCGCTAACAGCCGACGACGCGTTTCTGGCGGCCGTCAATCCGGACAACAATAGCGTCAGTTTCTTCGATCTCCGCGTCGACCGCAACCGGCTCCTTGCGCGAGTGCCCGTTCAGACCGAGCCGAACGGTGTCGCCATGTTGCCGGACGGCTCGAAAGCGTACGTAGCCAACACGGTCAGCGGAACGGTCTCGGTGATGTTGCTCAATATACGGAACGGAGTGATTGCGCGCCCGTACAAACACATACTTGTTGGCACGGAGCCCTATGGACTGGCGCTCACACCCAACGGCAAGAAACTGTACGTCTCCAATTCCCGGTCTAATAACGTCTCGGTGATCGACACAACCACGGACGTGGTAATCAAGACTATCTCGGGAGTGGGTTTGGAGCCGCGCGGCATCGCGATTAGCAACGATGGAGACTCAGACGACACCGACGAGACAGCGTACGTCACGCAATTCCTGTCTCTGCCGGTGAGCGGCAAGGTCGATGGGCAGGATGACGCCAAGGCGGGGAAAGTGACGGTGATCTCGACGGCCACCGACGTGGTGATCGGCGTGGCGACGATCAACCCGATCGCCAACACGGGTTTTAACGCCAACGGAGATGCCCTCGCTCGCATTCCTCCCGCGGGTCCCGACGTTCTCACAACGGGGGCCTATCCGAACCAGTTGAACAACATCGCCATAAAAGGAAACTTCGCGTTCATTCCCAATGTGGGCGCCTCCCCCAACGGACCTGTTCGCTTCGATGTGAACACGCACAGCCTCCTGTCGGTGATCAACCGGCTCACGAACACCGACGCCGGCCAGACGATCAACATGCATCTGGCCGTCAAGAATCAGACGAACCC
>DASRHX010000910.1:0-4379 GCA_035650295.1 Bryobacteraceae bacterium
CGTGCCGGCTGTGGCGCGCTGAGCCTGTTCCTGATGACGCGATGTCGAAGTAGTTCTCTTCGCGTAGAACCGGTCTCCCCATATCAAAAGCGTACTGCCCGGGCCAGAAAAGGACATCAGCGCCGGCCCCGGCGTCAAACTGGCCGACCGCCGGGACGTCGGTGAGCGCGACGATGACGTCTTGGCGGAGCGGCCTCCAGATGCTCAGGCCGCCCGACGAAATGCGCCAGTCATGATAGAGCCCATCGCGGGTCGAACTGGCCACGTCCGCACGGCGGTCGCCGTCAAAGTCGGCCACCACCAGGTCATTCACCTTGTCCGCCAGCGCCGGGCGCAAGCGCGTCCAGTAGGACTCGCCGCCGTAGACGACTTTCCAATAGCCTTCATCCACGCCGAAGATGTCCGTCTTGCCGTCGGCGTTGAAATCGCCAAAGCGCAGGTCGGGTGTGCGGTGGCCGGCCTGCGCAAAGGGGGTGAGGGGCGCAGTGCCGCCCGACGAAAGGAACCATTGATATCCGTCAGAGTAGAACACGTCGTCGCGGCCATCGCCGTTGAAATCGCCGGTGTGGTAATCGCTGATCGGAGCCGCATGTTCGTTGATCTTCTCCCAGGGCGAAATTCCTCCCCACGAAACCACCCAATCGCGTCCTCGTTGCGCGAAGACATCCGTACGTCCATCACTATCAAAATCGCCGAAGAGCAGTTCATCAAATTTCTTCCAGCCAGCTTTATAAGAATCATTGAGGATTCGCCATTCGGCCTGTCCACCCGGGGCGTAATACCAGGCCGTGCCAGTCGCCAGGAAGGTGTCCGTCTTGCCGTCCCCATCAAAATCGCCGACTCCGAGCCGCTCGGTGGGATCGGGAGCCTCGAACTTGTTACCTTCCACGCTGAGCCAAGGGTAGGGAGGGCTGAGGTCCCACGGCGGGATATAAAAATTAATCGCACCCCCACGGCTCATGCGCGACACGTTGCCGTGGAACTCGGCCATGTAACAGGGGACGCCACGCAGATCGAAATTCTCCCGGTTCGTGCCCAGAAACGTGTTCCACTTTATTCCCATATACTCGCCCGCGAGGCCGCCTAGCCAGTCGATCTCAAGTCCCCCCCACCCGTCGCCGCAGTCGGTTCCATGCATATCAAAGTCGTGCGTGTGCCAGCTCCAGCCATGCTTATGCTGCGTCGGCGAGTCCGAGAGCACGAGGTTGAACTGTGCGCGGTATCCCGTGCGTGGCCTCCCATCCCCGGCAATCGCGTGCCGGTTCGAGACAAACGTGTTGCCTTCAATCAGCGGGAAGCCCCCTTCCCCTGCGAAGATGCCGTAGCCTCTCTCTTGTCGCCGATTGTGGTGGATGAAATTGCGCGCTACGCGAACACGATTCAAATAGAACTCTTCGATCGAGCGCTGAGGCGGGCACACGGCTTTTTCCGGCTCTTTACACCTGTCAAACGTGAGGTCGCCTTTAACGTCCACGGCGTGTCCCGGCCAATCGGATAGTTCGTTGTGATCGATGATCGAGAAGAAATTCTCGTTGGCCAGGATGCCTATCGAGGTCGGTAGGCCGCTGTCCGTGCTTCGCGAAGGGCCGCGTAACCGGAGCCCCGTAATGCGCACGTGATTGCCTTCAATGGCGAGCATTGGCCCTCCGGTAAAGTCCGACCAGTGCAACTCGGCGCCTGGCGCCAGCCCGCGCCGGTCTCCGCGGATCGTCACGCCAGCCGGGATATTGAGCGTCATCCGCGGTTCGATGGGCCATTCGCTCTCAACTTCAATGACGGTTCCCCATCTCGCTTGCTGCACCTGCCAAATAAATTCCCAGGCGTTCGACGCGCGCACGAATCCGCTGGTCGGCCTGGTGTTGGACCCGTCGGTTGCCGTAAATGACCAGAACTCCGAATCGTCGAGGTTTCGCTCCCCGACCACGAGCGGCGTTCCGTTCTGACCGCGGGCATTCTTCACCTCGACGACGAAGGCGCGATCTCGCGCAAAGATGATGCTGTCGCCGTCCAGCGCGAAGGTCTGTCCCGCCGAGCCGTCGCAATTCTGCAAAACGAGCGGGACTCCGGGGGCCATGAAGTTGCCCGCCGCGCCGATGCACTTGTCGCCAGCGTGCAACTGTACCTCGTGCGCGCGTCGCACTCCGTTCATCCTGTCTCCCGACGGCGGGAGTTCTACCACCCGCACTTGCTGCTCTCTTCCGACGTGCGGTATTGGAATATTGCTCTGACAATCGTAAATGTAGATCGCAGAGCCGTTTTCCAGTGACGCACCCGGATCCGTTTGTGGCGGGGCGCCGAAAGACAGACATTTGCCGCCATAACTGCGCATCTGAAAGGTTGCGTCGGCGAGCTGGGCTTCCGGTGAAGTGGAGGCCGCCGCTGGCTGAACGGCCGTGCTGTCAAGGCTGTTTGCGCGCGCGCTTCCTGCCGTCTCCGCGCCACCTGCCCTGATGGGCATAAGCGGACCGCTTGAGTGAGCCAGGAGGCTCACGGCGCTCACAAGAAAGATAATCTGGAACAGGAAGGAAGGCTTCTCTCGTCTCGCCCCCCCGCGATCTTGATCGAAGTAGGTTGGTATGAACACAGGAATGAACCCTTCCTAAATCTCAACCATAGCGTGAACGGCTTTAACCGCCTTGCTTTTTGTCAGAAACGGAGTAAATTCCTACCAGGCTTAGCATGCATCGCAAGCGAGCAGAAATTTACTCCGCAGCTCGAATTCAGCTCCTGAATTCTGTAGAAGGAAGTGTCTGAACTTCCCCGGGTATTACTACCCGCTCATAATTATTTTGAGCGCCTCAGCCGGCGGTTTAAGGAGTCTGTCATGCCGTTCACGCCCCGTTTTTGCTGGTGGTTACTGGCGCTGGGCCTGAGTTTTGGCAACCCCGCCTTTGCCCCATCTCGGCCGCCATCCCCCGCTTCAGCCGCGCAAAACTCGGCCGATGAAGCTGCGCTCCGAGCGCTGTCTGAAGCCTTCTTCAAAACCTGGGCGGCGAAAGACCTAGGCGGGCATCTGCGGCTATGGAGCACCAGATCGCCCGAGCTTGAAGCGCGCCGGAAAGCGCTGCAGGAGTTGTTCGCCGGCAGCGAGCGGATCGAACTCCGCGGCCTGGCGCCACGCGCCGTCAAATTGGGCGGTGACAAGGCCCGCGTGCGGGCGGAAGTTGACGCGCAGGTGATCGATGCGCAAACCGGCAAAGAGAAGGCCGGCTACGGGAAGATGCTGCGCACGCTGGAGTGTGTGATGGAAGCAGGCGCCTGGAAAGTTTGGCGTGAGATTTCAACCTTTGATGAACTGGCTGCCGCCTTGGCCGCTGCCCAGAGCGAGCAGCAGCGCGCGGCCTTGATGGCGGAGGAGAAAGAGCTGGCAACGGCTGAGTTGGTGCGCGCGCTGAGCGGCCAAGGTAATCGCTCCTACTTTAAAGGGGAATATCCGCGGGCGCTGACGAGCTATCACTTAGCGTATAGGGCTGCAGAACAGATCGGTGACCAAGCTGGTCTGGCGGGCGTGCTAAGTAATATCGGTAATGTTTACCGGTCACAGGGTGCCTACGCGCAGGCACTGGAGCACTATCAGAAGAGCCTGGTGATGAGCGAGGCTCTTAAAGACAAAGCGGGCATGGCCAGGTCGGTGAATAACATCGGGAACGTCTACTTCTTACAAGGCGCTTATGCGCAGGCGTTGGAGTACTACCAGAAAAGCTCGGTGATAAATGAGGCTCTTGAAGATAAGGCGGGCATGGCTAGGTCTATGAATAACATCGGGAATGTCTACTTCTCACAAGGCATCTACGCACAGGCGTTGGAGCATTATCAGAAGAGCCTGGCGATGAGCGAGACCCTTGACGACAAAGATGCAATTGCCCGCGCGCTAAACAATATCGGAAGTGTTCACAAGCGACAGAGTAACTATACGCTAGCGTTGGAGTGTTACCGAAGGAGCCTGGCAGTAGGCGAGGCCCTCGGAACCAATCCCGTGATTGCCGACGCGTTAGGCAACATAGGGATTGTCAATAATTTACAAGGCGACTATGCGCAAGCGTTAGAGTGTAACCAGAAGAGCCTGATAATGAGAGAGTCTCTTGGGGACAAGGTTGGCATCGCCAGCACGTTAAACAATATCGGGGTCGTTCATGAAAACCTCGGTAACTACATGGAGGCATTGGAGCACCATCAGAAGAGTCTGGCGATGCACGAGGCCCTTGGAAACAAAACCATGATGGCCCTCACGCTAGCCAACTTGGGAATTATCTTCGGTAAACAGGGCAACTACATACGGGCGTTGGAGTGCTATCAAAAGAGTTTGCCCATCCAAGAAGCTGCTCTCGAGAGACTCGGAATTGCCAATACACTGACCGCCATCGGATTTATCCACCGTC